>JBGCDN010000309.1:0-10062 GCA_045105495.1 Planctomycetaceae bacterium | reverse complement strand
CTCGAACATTGGATGAAGCGATTCTATGGCACGGTGGTGAGGCAGAAAACGCGAAGGAAGCATTTCGCGAAATGCCCCGTCAAGACAGAGCCGCGTTGATCAAATTCCTTCAATCTCTGTAGTCTGATTTCCCTCTTGCAGCCGGGTTGACTGGTCGTCACTTGCTGAATTTCCCGTTTCAGTGTTCGAGTCCCATTCCTTCTTAACTGCAGGACTCGAACACGGCACGGTCGCAACTAAGAGCTGATCAACGCACTTTGTCAATCTTGAACGGCTGGGCTCCGCTGATCGTAAAACTACTTACGGTCGAATACTCTCGTTGACGAGTCGTGAAACGACGAAACCCTCGGCCACAAAACAACTTGTGACCAAGGGTTCTTGGTTCGTATAGAGAAGCTCCCCCACTTGGACTCGAACCAAGGACCTAGCGGTTAACAGCCGCTCGCTCTACCAACTGAGCTACAGGGGAGTGTGATCTGGCAACGCCAGAGACGGAATGAATATCCAATCCGCGGGGGCAATGCAAGCGAACTTTCAAACAGATTACTCGGCAGGTTCTACCGTTCGCTGCTTTTCGAGAATCACTTGATTTCCCTTTTCATTGTATTCGACTTTCGACATGTACGCTTCCATCAAAAGGACGCCGCGTCCGCCGGCAAGTTCGAGATTTTCGTCGGCGGTTGGGTCTGGAACGTCTGAAGGCGTGAAACCGTCACCTTGGTCTGTAACGACCACACGAAGTCGATCGTCGCTGACCTCACATTCGATGTTTACTTTGAGAGACTCGTCGTTTCCGTTCCCATGTCGAATGGCGTTCGTAATCGCTTCTTCGAGTGACAACCGAACACCAAAAACATCACGGGCCGTGTAGTCGCGCTTCTCCAGTTCGGCGATAATGCGTTCCTGTACTTCTTGCGCAACGGTGGTGTTGCTGGGTATTGCCAGTTCGAACTTTTCGGGATCCGCCATTGGCGAAGCTTCCCATCACTGGGCGTCCAGGTAGTGACGCGGAGTCGGTAAACCAGGCCTAGAAGCTTTCCAGAGCGGCGTCTGTCGATGAGTCGATCTTGAAGATCTTATCGAGACGCGTGATCGTGAAGACTTCCATAATCTCAGGACGAATACTGGCGAGGCGAAGCTGGCCGGTGGCGGCTTTCACCTTCTTGTCCATCGTAATCAACTTCCCGAGCGCGGCGCTGGAGAGGTATTCGACGACGGTAAAGTCCAGCACGATCTTCTTTCGACCGTCTTCGTCGACCAGGCCAAAAAGTTGGTTCCCAATGTCTGCGATGTTGGTTTCGTCGAGGATTTTCTTGTCGATGAACTTCGCGATCGTGACGTCGCCAACTTCACTCACATCAATGCGTCTGGTGTCTGACATGGACCCAAATAGCCTTTCTCGTACCTTCTTGGTTTGGCGAGCGTGCCACCCGTCTTGATTTCTACCCCGTCTGAAACCGCAGCACTCGCTACATTTTCGATGATCACGCGTCCTTCGTTACGTGTCAAGGATCAATCAATTCCCTCGACCACAGAAGAACGCTCAATCGACGTAATCTTCCAGGTTTGGCGGCCCAAAATCGCATCCGTCTGCATATCCGACACTGTTGTCTGAAACGCTACAGTGCCAAATGGGACTTCGTCGCTCATCCAGATGTCGCACCGATACTTCCGGCTCTCAGACGATTGGTAGACCGTCGCTGACAGATGCCGACATTCGAACGCGTCAGTTCGCAGACTTGTCTTCAGATATTGAATCCGGCGAACTCGGAAGGCCTTGGGAACCGGTAGACCGTTGAAGAACCGAATCACTTCGCTCGGATCGAATCCCTCCGCTTCGACAAATGAAGACGCATCGCTTCCAGCCTGAAGGGCACCTGAATTGACGACGACGGAGACATCTCGCAATCCCGCATGTGGCGCGTCGATCGTCAGCATGTCGGCATCGTTCGTTCGGCGAGCCACAAGCGACAACGTGTTGTGTGGGAGGTTCTCGTCGTGGTACGTCACCGTCACATCACGCTCGCCAGTCAGATCCGGCCACGCAACCAGCCACGAACCGACATCCCGGCCGAGCTTTGGAGGTGGTACGGCGTAGTTGATCAGGCCCTCAACACGCATGACATTGTAAAGCCACGGATGTCCCCATGGGTTGGGCAGGGCAGTGGCTGTAGAGCCGACGGAAAGAACCAGGAGACTTCCAACGAACAGTCGCGATCGACCAACAACGGCCCAGCGTTCTATCAGTGGCACCATTGCCACGAGCCAAAACGGAATCAGCCAGAACGCCCAACGTAAGCCAGAACTGGTGCCCCCGTAGTTGTAGTTTTGAGTCCGCGACAAGTAGAACGCGAGAGTGACGACCGTCAAGAACGCAGCCGGCATCAGAAACGGGCGGAGTGGATGCTTCCACGACTTCGGCGACAGCAGACTGAAAACGGTCAGCAGGAACACAGGCGTCAATGAGAGAATTCCATGATGACCAAACACGCAGTGGAAGAGATACGTGAGCGGCGCTTCCTGATTCGCATCCAGGCCCTTCGGATTCACCCAATAGCTTGGCACCCCGTCAACAGTGTAAACGTAACGATCTGTCCCGTAATACATGTAGAGCGGTTTCCAGCTGCCGGTGGCCGCGTAGTTCGTGACAAAGAAACCAGCGAGTGGAACCAACGCGGCGGGAGCGAACGCTAACAACGTCCGCCGACGATCCACGCGAAATAGTAGCCAGAAAAACGTCAGCCCAAAGATCGCTGCTGGCAGTTCGTTGCAGCAGGTCCACATCGCAAAGAACCCAGCAAGCGCGAAGTGCTTCGATGATCGTGAACCATCAATGAGGATCCGCGATGCGAAGTAAATGGTGAAGAACACACCGGTCGCGGCGATACTGTGATTGTTGAGCGTTGTGAGAAACGGAGTGAGCAGCGTTCCGAAACATGCGGCAATGAGAACCAGAAGCCCAGCGATCGAGTTCTCGCAATGTCGCAGCAGCATTCGACTGAGCAACATCAGAGCAATGACCATCGGCAGGACATTAATGAACAGTAGAATAATCCGCGTCGTGTATTTCGATCGCTTGTAGAGACTTAGTCCCGTCGTCTTCTTGACGACGTAATACACCCCGGCAATCAGCGTTGGTGTTAGCGGCGGCTTGGTCGAATACTCGTGCCACTCGGCGTCCTCGGAGAGCCGGTGTCGAGCCTTGTCGATCGTTTCCCATCCGCGCTGCTTTTGAATCTCGTCGATTCGATAAGTACCACGTTCCACAAGGGACCACACGGTACTCCACCGAGATCGGTCGTTTGCACTGCGTAGTGGGGTCGAGTTCAAGGTGAAGCCAACCGCCAGCGCAGCAAAGAGAGTGAGCACAATAGCATGTGCTGCTCTGCGGCTGAGCACTGTTTCTGAAGACGAGTCAGCCACCGAACTACCGACCGCTCAGAATACATTCGACCTTGGTCTGCAACTCGCCACCAGTCACATGCACTTCGCCGTCCGCACCGATGTAGATGTCGATTTCGGTCCTCACACCGAACTCGGGTTGATAAATACCCGGTTCGATGGAGAAGCACGTTCGCGGCAGGATCCGGCGAGTCTCTTTGGTTTCAAGATTATCGATGTGAGCTCCGTTGCCATGCACTTCCTGACCAATACTGTGCCCGGTTCGGTGGACGAAGAACTCACCCAAGCCCGCCGCTTCAATCGGTGCCCGAGTTGCATCGTCAACTTCCCAGCCTTGCAGCGGCGTGCCGTTTGAAAACGCATCTTTGACGATTTGAATTCCCGCATCGCGCCCGGCACACGCGACGGCGAAGACTTCTTCGTACTTTGCAGGACACTCCGTGCCCACGAAGCCCATCCGCGTTTGATCGCTGTAGATGGTTCCCGGTCGAGACATCTTGGCCCAGAGATCCACCAGAACCAGATCGCCTTCCTTGATAGTTGTGTTCTCGCCGGTTCCGGTTTCGTAGTGAGGGTCTCCGCCGTTCGGGCCGCGACCCACAATCGGCGGGTGGTAAGTTTCCATCCCGTTGTCGGCGAAGTGCTTCATGATCCGATCGCTTACGGTCATCTCTTCGATAGAGCCGCCTTTTCGGATCGTGTCCGCGATGAGCTGCCAGACAATTAAGAACGCTTCATGAGTCAACTTCGACGCTTCGAAGTGTGACGCTTCCTGTTCGGCATCAAGCGTCGCCTCGAACAACTGAATCAAGTCGCCGGAATTTCCAACTTCAACGTCGTTGCTCCGAACAAGTTCAACCGTCCCCGCATCAACGCGACTGATATACGGGTTCGCATTTCGCGGCGAGTACTCCATCGCGACGCGTTTCGAACCAGAGAGCAGTGACGTGACGCCGGCTTCGAGTTCCTGCCACTTCAAATAGATGGTCTTCTCACCGGGAAGATGGTCCAGCATGCCCGCTTCAATTCGGTGAACCAGCTTCTGCGGTTCGCCTTCCTGCGGAATGAAATACATGAACCGCCGCGACCCCATCACGTCGTCGCCAATCCCTAGCACTCGTTTGGCCAAAACATTGGAACCACGAAAGTCGTAAAGCAACCAGCCGTCGAAGTCATATTCTTTCAGCGCTGCCTGAACGGCGGAGATGTCGAGCATTTTGGCACCAGTAGCAAGTAGTTCGTTTTGAAGCAGATTAGCATTCGTTGCAGAGAATCAGACCGAATCGAATATCCGATATTCGGCGGCCAAAGTCCAAGCGCGGCTGAACTTTCAGTTCAAGCTACACTCACGAACACACTGACTCGATCGCAATTGTTCTTTCGGCGAAACCTGCAACGTTGAATCGACAGAGCAGGGCGATCAGATTAGAGGAAGAACCGACAACCAATGCCAATGATTACCGCGATCGCAAACTGACCGATCCAACCGTACGCTTCGACCAGCCAGTCCGGCAACGACGGTGACAGGCCTCGACGACTGGTGTACACAGGAATGTCTGCAAAGACATCCGGATCCAGAATGGCAATTGTCGAAGCAAACAGCAGTCCCAAAATCGCAACCTCATCGAACAGCGTATTTGGATTCCGCATCTCTATCGATGCAGAAGCAAACAGGAAGACACCGCCCAGACCCAACGCGAACACAACGGCAATCTTACTGCGAACCGCATGACCGGGCAGCCACCGACTTTCCCGCGGCGCGATCAGCTTTTGGAAGTGGTACCAAAACGTCTGCTGACGACGAAACTCAGCCGTACTTACGGTTGCTGCAGTGCTTTTAACCGGAACGTCGTACCCATGCTCATCTCGAACAAAGCGAGTTGGATTCGAAAGGAACCGATACGCTTCCACCACTTCCTTCAATCGATCAGTTGCGTCTGATGCCGGATTCCGGTCCGGATGTAGCTCAGCCACCAGCTTCCTGTAGGCAGCACGGATGTGACGCGGATCTGCGTTCCACGGAACGCCGAGAACTTCATGTGGATCTCGCATCTGAACTCCATCATCGCGGCTTGATGAGTAATCGTCATTCTACGCGAACGGATCTAATCCACCAAATTGGCGTCGTCCGGAAAACGCTGTCACTCTCCCTACGAACCCGAATCGCCCATCAACATCGATACGACGTCCTCAGGAGATTCGTCGCCTCTCAACTCAATCGCTTTGCATTCCACCAGATTCCGAAACCATGTGTGCTGACGCTTCGCAAACTGCCGCGTTCGCGTCTTGATCGTTTCAATTGCTTCGGCGAGAGTCCCACTGCCTTCCAGGAACCCAATCACCTCTGCATACCCAAGCGCCTGGCGTGCGGTTCGGGCAGGGGGATGATCGGAACTCAGCAGAGATTTCACTTCGTCTACCAACCCATCTTCAATCATCATGTCAACTCGACGATTGATCCGCTCGTACAACCAATCGCGCGGCGGCGAGAGCCAAAACACATTCTGCGGCCGAAGTGAATCCGGCAGCGGAACTTGCTGATGCTGTTCAGACATCGGCGAACCCGTCACGTGCAGCACTTCCAACGCCCGAATCAGACGTCGATGATCATTCGGATGGAGCTGACTGGCCGCTTTCGGATCGACGGAAGCGACCTGTTCGTGAAGCCAGTTAGGTCCATGCTGCTCTGCCCGGTCAGCGAGACTGTTTCGAAAGTCCCAGTCCGCAGCAGGCCCCTCAAACACCCCACGCAGGATGGCTCGCAGGTAGAGCCCGGTGCCACCGACAAATAGAGGCGCCTTCCCTCGATCAATAATCTCCAAACAAGCCGCGTTGGCAGCCTCAACATAGTCAGCAACGCTGAAGTCTTCGTTGGGATGAATCAGATCAATCAGATGATGACGAACCCGCTGCCGCTCGCCCACAGTGGCCTTCGCCGTACCGATATCCATACCTCGATAGAGCGACATGGAATCGAGGGCAAGTATTTCCGCGTCGAGACGTTCAGCCAGCCGCAGCGAGGTCGTCGTTTTCCCACACGCTGTTGGACCGGCAAGGAACCAACACTGTTTCAGAATATCAGGCTGAATCTGCATTTCGCGGCGTCGATCGCATTTTGGGGTTCTCTCAGAAGCCAACGCTTACGGATGCCAGCTGACTTTTCGCAGTGGCTATTGCAGCTTCGATCGACCACCCTAAGATCGCACGGGCATCGTCCCGCACTTGGAGTCATTTGTGGCAGTCTACAAATCTGAAGTCATCGTCAACGAGTCACCCGAGAAGGTTTTCGAGTTCTTCCTGAACCCGCACAGCCTTGTCGATATCACCCTGCCGAAGCTGCAACTCACCATCCTGAATGCACCTGACGTGGTTGAGGCTGGCACTGAGGTCGAGTTTCAAATGACTCATTTCGGCCAGGACCTAAAGGCAACACACGAAGTCGTCAGCCTGGACAACGATTGCATTGTGGAGCGACAGGCGAAAGGCGTGATGAAAGAGTTTCAGCAGGAACGCCTCATTGCCGGTACCGACAACGGCGGGTGCCGCATTGAGACCACGGTTAACTTTGTCGGCCCCGGCGGCCTAATTGGCGCCATCATGACAGAAGATCGCATCCGCTCGTCCCTGGACGATGCGTTCGAGTTTCAGAATCAAGCTCTGCAAGAACGATTTGGAGCCCCCGAGTGAGCGACGCGCCCAGACCCAAGCTACCCGGCGACCGACCAAAGCTCCCGTCAGGACGCCCCCGTGCTCGCAAGCAGGGCGGCAGCCTCGGAACCGTGATTGGTTTTCTGGCCGTGCTATTCGGCAGTGGTCTGTTTATCGGATTGACGGCTTTGGTTATGCCAAGCGTCCTCGGCTTAGTGATCGTAGTGTTCAGCGCAGCGATCTTCTTCATGCTGCACTATCTCACGTGGGGCCGATGGCTCATCAATCGCCGCCGACGCCTCAACACTGACGAGAGCTAGCAACCGAAGCACGCGCGGTCAGTAAACGTTGGTGTGCCTCAAAACCGAAGCCAGCGAGTGACAGAGCGGCCTTAAATCATCAGCACAGCCAATTGCTAGTCCTGTCGCGCCAGGCATGAATTTCCATAGCAGTCTTTGCAACAAGAATTACGCCAACACTGTGTTGCCAAGCGACGCGTTACTAGTGCCGCTACAAGCCAAGAATCGAGCAGGTCCGGCTTGACGGGCATCCCCCAGCAAACGTTGTGAACTGAAGGCGTAAAGGCATCAATTGGCGAAATAGCAATGTCTTATTGGGCGAGCACCGAGAAAACGCTAAGCAACATGTCGATTGGGCCATCGGTGTCAGCGGCATATGCGTCGCACATTCCAAGAGCTTCAACGTTGGAAACGAGTGTGGAGATGTCGGGCATCAGCTTAGTTGCGACAACGTCGGCGACGTCCGCATCAAGATTGGCGGTATCTCCAGCCAAAGCCACGTTGGCCAGCGCCTGATCCCATTTGGCGAATTCGTCCGGGCTTGCGATCGAAGCAAACGCCCACAGGTGTTCGATAGGCGAATCAAGCTTGGGGTGGGCAATCCCATGGTGCGTACAGAATCGCTCAAGACAGATTGCAGCGCAAACCTGTTTTGCCGCGTTGGATATCGTGCGAATCGTATTGCGTATGGTAAGACCTCGTCCCGACAACGGAAGGTTTTTACGACACGGCCGTTGCGATGCCATTCAAGCTTGAACTACGAGGGACTCTACCACCAGAGGGACGCTCGGAGAACTCAAAGGCAGCGGTCGATAACGATCGTCGCGGGAAATCGGAACGACCTTCTCTGAGGCCAGTGCGCTGCTTCGCAAGCGTCCGCCGAAGTATCGAGGCGTTCCCTCTTCGAAACATGCGGACCGAACAAGCTTCAATGCAACCACTTCGACGCCTCTCAGCCAACGCCGGCAACACACCCAACCAAACTGAGAAGGACGTCCCGGGCACAAGCTTGTTTGAGCGTGTCTGCTACGTTGTTGTGGGCCCATGCGTCCAGACGTGCAGACGTGCATGGGGAGAATGGAATTCCGCCGAAGAGTGCATCGGACACCAGATCAGCAACGACGTTTATGTCATTGGATTCTGCGCGAAACGCGATAATGCTGGCGGCATCCAAACGGGCGATCCTAAACAGCTAGTGTCCAACGGAAGGTCTTTACGACACCGCCCTGAACGAAGCGAGCGATGCATCAACTAAAGAAGATTGTACCAAGGCCAGCCCGCGCTGACAAAGTTCGAAGGTGTGCCGAAGGCCCGTGCGTTAAAACCATGTTAGGCGACCGGTCCATCCTCGTGCGACCAGAAGTGTGTGAATTCTGCCCGCTGCTCCGCGTCGTAGTCGGTTTCAACGTGCCCCGCGTAAAGAGGATTGCCATAGCATCCGTCATGTGCGTCACGAAGGTACAAACCGCCGTCAAATACAACAATGGGAGACATCGAGTCATCGTTGAAGAGGGAATTGATGCGCCGTCCAATCAGCGAAGTGGCGTTAATACCGGTCGTTTCCCCGGGCCTTGGAAAAGTGTCGATGTCAGCGAGCGTTACGTCAGCGACAAATAGGTCGAGCACGATACCGGAATCAAGTCTCAGGAAATGCGAGCGAAATTGAGCCGGGCCGATACCAGCGAGAACGAACTCGGGTTCGGAGTACGTGGAATGTCCGATTTCGAGTAGGCGCGAACCAATAATGCGCTCTTGGGGGAGTTCTGACATCGTGTGCGGTAGGTCGCCTAACGGAAGGTTACGACACCGCCGTTGAGATGCCATTCAAGTTTGAACGACGAGAGATTCTACCACCAGAGGACGGCTGGAACAAACGACAGCGGTGTGCCGAAGGCTTGGCGTAAACACCATGTTGTCGGTCAGATAACCCACCCTTGTAGCCGCAAGTAATCGAGCCATTCGCTATCATCCATGGTGCCGCCGAAATAGTCGACGTAACGTTGACCGCAGCATACGTTTTCAATCAGGTCTTGAAAATTGTCGCACAATGGAACAGGTTCATCTGGCGGAGGATCGCTGCCGATAGTTGCAACGCGCCCTGTGCGATGGATGACGAAAGCGTCACCAGCGGGATCGTGCCCAACAGCGTACCAGTCATCGCCGTACGACTCAGTGTAGAAACCCTTGTCGGCAATGGGATAGGTGTGTCCATCTGCAATGCCGTAAAGCACGAACATTTCGAGCACCGCGCCGTCGGTCAGCCCTAGAAATTCAATGTAGTCATCGGGCAACCACGGGCGTTCGGCCAGTTCCGCATTGATGTTGGCTTCGGCGGCAGGGGAATTTGTGACGAACCAACAGGATTGGAACCGGTCGGACATACCCTCGCGCTGCATGAGTTGTTTGAGTCTCCGGAAACGCATCTGACCGACAACGGCAGGTTTTTACGACACCGCCCTAAACGAAGCGAACGATGTATGAACTACGAGAAATTGTACCAAGGCCAGCCCGCGTCGCCAAACATGGAAGGTGTGCCGAAGGCCTAGCGTAAAAACCATGTTGTCGGCCCCGGTGAAGCGGAGTTAAGGCTTGAACCGACCAAACATGTCGAAATCATGTGCCGTTGCCAGTATCGGAACCGAAGCCGCAAGGGAACCGGAAGACAATGCAGATTGAACCAGCTGCAAGAATCGCACCATCACCAACAACACCG
>JBGCDN010000308.1:0-3422 GCA_045105495.1 Planctomycetaceae bacterium | reverse complement strand
GAAGTTCCTCGATGAGTAAGAGCGACCACGTGAGTCTATTCAGTCGGCTTTTCGGCCATCCCGGGTGCGTAGGATCCGTCGAAGTTCATATCGACCTCCCGACCATACGCTAGTCGCAATGTTGCAGACAATATTTGCTCGTCCTCGCCAACGCTGAGCGATTTGATTGTTGCTCTGGCAGTTCCTTTCGAACCGACGATCTCGTACACGAAAGTGTCTTCATCATCGACAACCGCGCTGGCGGCGAACTCGACTTCGATGGATTGGATCTCGCCAATGTGCTCACGAATCTGTGGATGGTCCTGAAGCTGAGCCCGGAGATCTTCGGCAACAACATTGAACCCGAAGTTCACAAGCAATGCTCCTCCACCGCAGCAGATGATTGGGACACCTGCACCTATCAGAACCAGCAAAACCACAAGTGTCTTTTTCGAAGCCGCCATACCAATTTCCTGCAATCGCGATACACCGCGGGCGTTGCGTTCGCGGTTCAAGATTCGTGTAGAGAAACAGTTTCGTCACATCAGTTCCAGCCAATCGTGCATTCCGGGTTCGATTGGCGAAGATGTTTCTGGAAAACTCGAAGAAACACTGAAAGACATTTCAACGGCATCAGTGTAAGTACATGAAATCAATCACAAACGGACGAAATCGAGTCGTTTGATGCGAGACGCCCCGAAAACAAGAGCCAGCCTGATTCTGCGACTGCGAGATCGAGACGATCTGAACGCGTGGCAGGAGTTCGCCGAAATCTACCAGCCGCTGGTATTTCGGCTGGCTCGAAGCAAAGGCTTTCAGCATTCAGACTCGCTGGATATCGCTCAGGAGGTGCTGCTTCGAGTCGCCAACGCCGTGGGTCGATGGGATCCGGATGTCAGGAAGGGCACCTTTCGAGGTTGGCTATACCGAATTGCACGGAACCTGATGATTGACTTCCTGCATCGAGGCAAGCGACATCCCATCGCTGGCGGAAACAGCGGCATGGTGCAACTGATCGAACAGAAGATCGACGCTGCGTCTGAAGAATCGCAGGAGTTCGATATTGAATTCCGTCGCCAGGTTTTTGCGTGGGCGGCAGAGCGAATTCAACCCGCGTTCACAGCCTCGACATGGCAAGCGTTCTGGGAAACGGTCGTAGAGGCTCGAACGCCAGCTTCCGTTGGACGGCTGCTCAAAATGAGTACCGGTGCTGTCTATGTCGCACGGACACGGGTAATGAAACGACTGCGTGAAGAAGTGCAGCGAGTGATTGAAGAAGATCGTCTTGATGAGGTGTTGTCATGAAGCCAGATCGTTGTCACGAAACACCGCTAGATCTGGTTCTGGCGTGTGAGAGCAACCATCCAAAATACGATAGCGTCGTCGCGCACCTTGATCATTGCAGCGATTGTCAGGATCGGCTTGATGGACTTGTGGCTGATGAAGCGTGGTGGAACCAGGCCAAGTCGGCTTTATCGGACTCTAAAGAAATGGCGATGCCAACAGACTTGCCCCGGGCCGATACGATTGTGGTGACCGAACTTGGTAGTCCACAAGAGATCGCTCAGCCTGCTGAACTTCTGGACGTTGCCGGATTCCTTTCTCCACCGCGGCATCCGGAAATGCTGGGACGGATTGGCAAGTACGAAGTTGAACGCGAAGTCGGTCGAGGCGGCATGGGGATTGTCGTCAAAGGTTTTGACAGCGAACTCAACCGGCCTGTCGCCATCAAGCTGCTGGCACCACACCTGGCCAGTGTCGGAACTGCCCGGCAACGTTTCATCCGCGAGGCGCGGGCTGCTGCGGCTGTTGTTCACGACAATGTTGTCGCGATTCATGGAATCGAAACGGAGGGACGACTACCGGCGATTGTTATGCCGCTCGTCAGTGGTTCTTCACTTCGAGCTCATGTTGAACAACACGGAGCGATGGAGTCTGTCGATGTTGTTCGGGTTGGAATGCAGATCGCTTCCGGACTCGCGGCGGCACATGCGCAGGGGCTGGTTCATAGAGACATCAAGCCTGCGAATATTTTGCTTGAGAACGATCTTAATCGCGTTCAAATTACTGACTTCGGGCTCGCCAGAGCTGCTCATGATTCGAACCTGACTCACAGTGGAATCATTGCAGGAACGCCACAGTTCATGTCTCCGGAGCAAGCTCTTGGGGAGACCGTCGATCAGCGTTCTGATTTGTTTAGCCTTGGTGCGGTGCTGTACTTCGTTGCAACCGGCGAACTGCCTTTTGCCGGAACCACCCCGATGGGTGTGTTGCAACGTGTGTGCAACGTCACGCCGCGACGCGTTCGAGAAATCAATCCGCAGATTCCAGAACAGTTGGAATCGATCATCGAGAAGTTGCTTGAGAAGGCACCGCGAGATCGGTTCGAATCAGCAGAAGAACTCCGACAATATCTTGCTGACTACATCGCTCATTTACAGCAGCCAACGAAACGAAAACCGCCCAAACGAATTCGGACTGCGGCAAGAAGGCGACGAAGTAGGTTACTGGCAACCGGAACACTCGTAGTCGCCATGCTAGTCGCCATGGGCTGGTTCATGTGGTCGCGCAGGCAGCCACCGGTTCCAACGACAACGATGAAGGCACCGACGGCAAACTTGCTAGCCCTCGACCTGTTCGATCGACAGTTGCAAGAAGTCGAGGTGGGTGTCGCCACACTTGAGTCGTCAAACCCGGCGCTTGGGACACCCAACTTCACGACAACATCAGTCTTTGGTTCGGACCAAGACCAAAGCATGATTCAGCTGGGCTTTGAAATCCAGCAACTAGAAACACCTCGCAGCGCAGGTGAGGCGTCGATTGTTGAGAGGGAACTGCAATCAATCGATGCCTCAATCCGTCGGCTCGAGCAACAGTCTGCTCGACCACAACAACCATCATCTCAATTCCAAGGACAGTGATTTATGCGTGCCCTTACCGGTCTTCTCTTCTGTGTTTGCGCTGCAGCCACAGCTTCGTTTTCACCACTTCAGCAAGCACGTCCAGCTGCACCGCCGGATGTCCCCGCGGCTGGTGTGGTGCCTCCAATTGCTGCACCACCTGCTCCGATTCAACCCGCTCAGGCTCCTCAATACGTTGAGGATGCATTCGGAGGGGCCATCGGAATAGCCAGACCAATGCGCACAGACATGGGCGGCATGGGCTCGTTTTATGTCCCGTCCCGTACAAGCAAGGCAGAGATGAAGTTAAAGCAGACGATTCAGCGAGCGAAAGGAACTCTCACGGCTGAGGATGCTGACGCTCGCTCGAAAGCCACTGACCAGCTGAACGAAGCGGTTGGCCGTCTGTTCGACCTACGAACAGAATCACGTAAGAAGCAGATCGAAGACCTCGAAAAGCGACTTGCTAAGTTGCGAAAGCAGATGGAAGAACGCGTCGACAAGAAGTCCGAAATCGTCCGACTACACGTCCAGACGATGGTC
>JBGCDN010000307.1:0-21102 GCA_045105495.1 Planctomycetaceae bacterium | reverse complement strand
CTGCTGCCGAAGAGACGATCAACCAAACTCTCCAAGACCAGCGCGACGTAATCTCCAGCGGAATGCTGAAGTCAAACGGCCTGATCAAATAACAAGCGTTCCGCTTGACCGTGTGCGGCGGCGATGTTGGTTGGTGTCACTATGTTGATCTTCGCCGCAAGGGCGTTTCTAGCCTGCTCTGCTCTTGCTCTTCTCGCTTGATTTGCGCCGACGAAGCTTGTCGAGCGACATGCTTGCGCTTGTCTCCTATATTTGCTCGAATACTCACTGACGGACCCTTGTTTGGCGTCGTTGTGAGAAGAAGTTCGTCCGAACTTGTTCCGCGTTGTCGTGTCGGAACTGCTCGACGACAATCGACAGCATTACGGAGAGGGCGCCGATGAGCTCTTACGCAGAAATCAAAGCCGACACAACAAACGCGCTGGCCAGCGGTGAATACGAATCGGCTTTCCGCTCGTTTCAGTCGGCAATCGATTTCCGAACACAAATGCTTGATGGTTCTGAATCGCAGTTTGCGGACGCCTTCGGGGTTTTCGCCCAGATCGCAGAACACTTCGCCGCTGACGAATTCGTCAGCCAGATCCGCGCGGTCTGCGGACAGCCGAACGATATTCAGCGACTGTACGATCTTGGGTACGCGCTGTACGAAGAAAACCTCCCCGGCATCGGCGCAACGGTCCTGGCAAGGGCAGACGAGCTTGCACCAGGGACGCCAGCAGTGGTAGCAGAACTCGTCACATCGCTGGAAGCTTGCAACAGTTGTCACTCAGCAGTCGGCATTCTTCGCAAGTACCCGGAACTCACCAGCAGTGCTTTTCTGCCGGCATACCAACTTGCCTTCAACAGTGCGATGTGCGGCGACCTGAATACGCTGCGTGAATCGCTTAGCACGTTGCCTCAGCTATCGTCTGGTGACGAGAACGACGAATACATGACTCAGCGAATCCGAGATTGGGTTCACCGTGCGGATCAGGTTGGATCCGTCTCTGCGCTCGACAACCAAGACCTGCGCGGCTGGCACTACGTGACGACAGGAGGAGTCCTTACTCACTTGTCACCGCACGGCTTTCCAGATCCGATGTGTGGACGATACGCCATGCTGGGAGATTCGCCTGGACGCGTTCACCAAGGTGTGATCGACCTTAAGCGCCTAGCCAATCGGTACGACTGGCAGCCCACCAGTATCACACCGCTGGATAATCGATCGTCCCAAATCGTTGGCCATGCGGTCGCAAGATCGCTCGACTTGCCACTGCGGTCGTGGACGGAAGAAGGTAGCAACTCAAACACGATTGTTGTTGCCTACGATCTTTCGTCGTTCGACGATCTGACACGCTACAAGAACCTTCGGGAGCGAGAGCCTCACCAAATCCTCTTCTCTCATGCACTCTGCTGGGTCCGATCATGCCCCTTCGCGCCGGATGTTGTAACGCTGCTCCATCAATACAACACGGCTCCATGGGACTCGCAGATGCGGATCGATCCAGACTCGAATCAAACAACACAGACCGAGCCCGATGAACGCGCACCGGAACAAATCGCTGATGACATTCTGTCAGCAGAACCTGAGTCGGAGGGAACTGACATCGCAGATGCGAATGCTCCAGCGTTGAGCGACGACCTGCTCGACGCAATTCGTCCATTTCCAACGGCCACACCAACTCGCGAAAACTTCTGGGAATCATCGCCCGTGAAGAGTGCATCGTTTCGGTAATTAGACCGCTAAAACGGGCGTTGAAGAATGTAGCACGACTCTGCGATTCGTAGAAAATCCCCGCAAAAAACGACTCGGAGAGTCGTACTACTATCGTTCTGCAACATGGTGGTAGGTGAACCCATTGTGGCTCGATGTGTCTGACTCGAATGCGAATCACGACGTTCAATACAAAACCGATCTACTCTATTCCGTTCCTTAACGCGGGTCGGCGACCGAATCAGTTCTACACAGATAAACTACTGGTCTATCACGGCCAGGTAGATGGACTACCCGATTCGATCGACTGCATCATCGCAACCGCAGACTTGCAGGGGCGCGAGATGCTGCGACCGAAGCCAAAGGGGCCGCCGCGACTGCTCGGGGAAGTCTTGCCGAACCTCATCGAAGACGTTCTCTGCGATCTCGGACTGATTGACATGGACCGGATCCTCACGCTGCTCGCCGGCGACTTCTACACGTACGAAGACCTGCGTGGCCGAGGAGGCACTGGTAACGTCGATTCTGTGTGGGAGGCGATGTCTAACGCCTATGGTTGGGTCGCAGGCGTCGCTGGCAATCACGACATGTTTGGATCGAAGCAAAGCACGCTCAGAACATTCAATCCAACAACGCACTTACTCGATGCCGACAGCGTTGACATTGAAGGCATTTCAATCGCCGGACTCAGCGGAATCATCGGTAACCCGAAAAAGAACTTCCGGAGGACCTCTGAAGACTTCCTCGACACACTGAAGCTACTGCTACTTGACCAACCCAGCATCGTCTTGATGCATGATGGACCAGACGCCCGGACACTCAAGCACGGCAAGGGTAACCCTGATGTTCGCGAAGTTCTGGAACGAACCAGCCCACCTCTTCTGGTCGTGCGGGGCCATTCACATTGGTCAGAACCGTTGGTCGAACTCAAGAATGGCGTGCAGGTCTTAAACGTTGACTGCACAGTCGCCATTCTCACCCGAGCGTAGCTTTGGCGTTCTCGCTGAGCCACCAGTCTCATCGCATACGCACCTCTCGATGCCAGGGGATGGCTCTAATCTTTGTCTCGTACCTCGCTTTGTTGGAATTGCGAAGACAAATCAGCCACACTAGCGGTATCTGGTTCACCAAAGGCGTGTTAGTCCAGCATCTCAGCCGCTGGAGACGCACATCATGTTTCACCTCAGAGACGTAACACCACGAAATGCCGCAGTTGTTGGTTGATCAATTCGAACGATTGCGGAACGTCCAACCATCGGCTGACGAATACATTCCGGACACCGTAGAAGCGGTTCTCACATCCGCGCGAGAAGCGGGTGCTACGGATATTCACCTCACGCCGACAGCCGACGCATTAACAATGCAGTGGCGGATTGATGGTGTGCTACACACAGTGACAACATTCGAAGCCAAAGACGCTCCCCGTGTTGTGGCTCGACTGAAGGTGCTTGCCGGATTGCTGACCTACCGAAACGACATTCCGCAGGAAGGTCGAATTTCCGGAACCCACGAAACACGCGTCAGCACCATTCCGACGTTGTTCGGTGAGAAAGCCGTTGTGCGGCTATTCGCTGAGGCCGGCCAATACCAATGGCTGGAACAGCTTGGATTGCCGCAACACATTGAAACACCGCTCAGGCCGTTGCTTGAACAGACCAGCGGGGTGGTTCTCTTTACCGGTCCTGCTGGCAGTGGGAAAACCACAACCATCTACTCGTGCATGCGAGAAATTGCGGCTGCCACTAATGGAACCAGAAGCCTTGCGTCGATTGAAGACCCGATCGAAGTCGTCGTTCCCGGCGTCGCGCAGACACAAGTGAATGCATCGGCTGGAATGGATCTCGCTGCGACACTTCGAGCCATGATGCGGCAGGATCCTGAAGTCATTATGGTCGGAGAGATCCGCGATGCTGCGACTGCTGAAGCTGTTTTCCAGGCGGCTCTGACCGGGCATCTGGTTCTCACAACCTTTCACGCAGGCAACGTCACGGGCGCGATTGGTCGGCTGCTCGATATGGGTATCGAACCCTATTTGCTCCGCAGTGCGATCCGGGCTGTTGTTGGCCAACGGCTGTTGCGAGCCCTGTGCAACGATTGCTCAGTCGTCGGAAGTGACGATGGACGAGAACCGGCTGGCTGCGACGTCTGTCATGGAACCGGTTATCGCGGGCGACTTGCGGTCGGCGAAATTCTCTCACCAAACAACAGCGAAGCGGGCCGCGCGATTCTTTCGCGGACGGATACTGCGGAACTGCAGTCGGTCGCGTGTGCAAACGGATTGGTTCCACAGGAACAGCTTGCTCGCGAAGCCGTAGAAGCGGGAAGAACCAGTCTGGCGGAGGTGTATCGCGTGTTCGGCAGACAAGGGATGAGCACCGATGTCTGATTCCAAACCGCTGTCGTTGGACGAATTATCAAAGCTAAACGACGAGATCATCACACTCTCTCGAGCTGGCGTTCCGGTCGAGGCTGGATTGAGAGCGTATGCGAAGAGCGGAAATTCGGCTGCAGAAAAAGCTGCTGGCCGCATTGCCGCGCGACTGGAAGCAGGACAATCGCTGCCCGATAGCATTAAGCAGGATGGCGGACGGTTCCCCGTCGTCTACCCAACAGTTCTTGAAGCCGGAGTCCGTTCAGGCCACTTGCCTATAGCACTCGAATCGATTTCAGAGTTCTCACGTGATCTCTCCGAACTACGTCGCGGGCTATTCCATGCGGTTCTATATCCACTGATTACTGTTATCGCTGCGTACAGTCTTTTCGTGGTGTTCGTGTCGAACGCGATCAGTCGAATCCTGAATTTCGCCGAAGTGAATCCGGAAACCGTTGGTGTCGGAACACGCTTATTAATGTGGCTGTCAGACAACCTGATGCTGTGGTGGTGGATTCCGCCAGTCTTGCTACTTGTGGCTGTGGCCCTCTGGATGACAAGCGGTCGCGCGAGTGTGTTGTCGTTGGGTGGTTCTGGATGGATCTTGAGGCTGCTGCCTGGGATGTCTCGGGCGATGCGTTGGTATCGTCACAGCATGTTCGCTCGCCTTGCGGCACTTTTGGTTGAGCACAACATCCCGTTTCACGATGTTTTGCCGCTGGCCGCTGGCGGCTGTGGTCCGGCATTGAAACAAGCCGCCTTGGCCATCGCCGAAGCCGACGCCAATGGGCAACGAGACGCGGTCGATCAAAGCAAACTGAAGGGAATGCAATCGCTTGTGCGTTGGATTTTGCTTCGACAACAGTCTGCAGAGCAATTGGCGAAGAACCTGAAAACTGTTGCCACGTCGTACCACGATCGCGGGCAGATGACGTTACGCTGGATTCGATTCGCAGCACCGTTGGTCTTTACGATCTTCGTCGGCGGAGGACTGGTTGCGGCCTACACCGTTTCGCTATTCCTGCCTCTCACCGACATGATGAACCAACTTGCGGAGGAGGCACTATGACGCTGTTCCGCTACACGGGTCGCGACGAATCCGGAACCGATTTCGAAGGCGAACTGGATGCCAATTCAGTAGAAGCCGCTCGGGGCATTCTGGCGGAACGCGGCGTGAAGGTCATCGAGATTGGTACTGTCCAACTGCAGTCTGACAAGTCGCCGATGTCGAATTTAACATCCACCGAACAAGCTGTCGTCGATGGTCAGGTTCGGAACCTCATTGCAGGAGGCCTACCGCTTGCAGAAGGCCTGCGAGCTGCCGCTGATGAGTTTGTTGAACCTGGCTTGTTGGCAAAGCTGTCGCCCATCGGCTGGATAAAGTCGCTGCTGTTTCGAACGAACGACAGACGTATTCGCCGCGCGTTGCTTCAAATTGCTTCAGAGGTTGAAGCCGGAACATCGGTTGAAGACGCGTTGGCTCGTCGGTCGGCTCCCAACGAGATTAAAGCGGTTCTACGGTCGGGGATCGCATCGAAATCTGCGGCGATGGCGATCGGTGAGTATTCCGGCTACGCTGAACTTTCGTCGCGAGCACGGGGGCAGATCCTATTCTTGTTTGCGTATCCGCTGGTCTCAGTGGTGGCGGCGTTTGCAATTGTGGCCATCTTCTTCTGCATGCTGGTTCCAGCAGCCAAGACATCGTTTGAAGACTTTGGTACAGAGATCCCGGCTCTCACCCAACTGATCTTTGAGGTGTCGGACGCCCTCAACAGTATTGGCATCGTGGGAATCATTGCCGCCCCGATGATTTTGACGGTCTGTTTGATCGCGTTCTTTTCCCTCGGCGGTTCACTCGCTAACCGCGTCGCCCACAAGATCCCACTGGTGGGTGCCGGATTTCGGTATCTGGACCTCGCAAGGGTCGGGCACGTTCTTGCCGTGGTTCTGCGACACAATGCTTCTGTTCCAGGTGCGCTACGAGCAGCCGGTGCGGTTGCTGGCAGCACGCAAACCGCGGCGGCCTGCGACGAAATGGCGAAGTCTGTGGAATCCGGCGGAGAGTTGCCTGAGTCTCACGCGGTCTTGGAAGGACTGCCTTTGAGCTTTCTTCATGTTGCGAAAGATGACAGCGACCGCAACACCATTGCAGACGGGCTTCATTCACTGGCCACCATGTTCGAACACCGCGCTCGAAGCATCATGGCGATGCTGTCCGGCATTGTGCAGCCACTTGTGGTTCTGGTCATCGCCGTCACCGTTGCAATTAGTTTTTACGCTTTGTTTCTCCCGTTCATGAACCTCCTGAATGATCTTGCTTAGCTTATGGCTGTCCCGCTTGTCCCTCCCATCATGAATGCTGTTCGCCTGGCTCTTGGTCGACCAGAACCATCTGGTCAGCTCGCGCTGCTTTGGTTGATGGCGACGGCCTGCGAGAAGAACCTTCCGCTCGCCTCGGCTGTTGATGCGTTGGCAAACGACGCGAAAGGACAATGGAAGTTTCGTCTACAGGACTTTGCTGCACTGGTACGAAGAGGAACCCCGGTCCAACAGGCAATTGAAAAAGTACCCGACCTCCTTCCTCCCGATGCACTGCTTGCCGCGAGAGTCGGTGCGGCCAGTGGCAATCTGGGCGCCGCCTTGCGGGAAGAGGCCGAGCGAATGGCGGCTACTCAAGCCGAATTCGAAACACAGTCTGTTCTCGGCGCCATGGTTTACACGGGTGCCATGATCACATTGCTTTACCTGGTGCTCGGCTTCTTGATGGTTTGGGTCATTCCCAAGTTCAAAAAAATCTTTCAGGACTTTGGTGCCGAGCTACCAAAGCTGACACTCGGATTGGTTGAGTTCTGCGATGGGCCAGGCTTCCTTTTACTAAGCCCGCTTGCACTGTGTGCGTTTAGCATTCCATTCCTGTGGTTGGCTTCCGTGTTTGGATTTCGTGTCAACATCCTGAATGTCCGAAACTTCTTTCCACGAATGGATACGGGACCAATTCTGCGGCAGCTGGGTGTTGTCGTCTCCGGAGGCAAATCGTTGACCGATGGTCTGCATGCCATTTCGACTCGACACCCCAATACATCGACATGGAAACGTATGTCTGCCGTCTACGAGGGAGTCATGGCGGGCGAGCACCCATGGGTCATGATGCAGGACCAGAAGCTGCTTCGCAGGCACGAACGAAAGTTGTTGGAATCAGCCGAACGAGCCGGAAACCTCGGCTGGGCCCTCAAGTTACTTGGACGACAAATCGAAAGCCGGCAGGACGACGCGGTTCGGAGCGTGCTGGCTTTAATGCGACCACTCGCGGTACTAGCGATTGGCTTCGTGATTGGGTTCGCTGCCGTTGCCATGTACATCCCGCTGATCAAGCTGGTGAACGATCTATCATGAAGCATCGTCGAACAGGAATTTCATCAACCGAAGTCATTTGCTCCGCCATCATCGTAGCTGTCGTCAGCGCGACGGTGGCTCCGGCGTTGGTTTTTGTGGGAAAGCAAAATCGAACTTCCAGCCAACACCTGAATGCCACAGCGGCTCTGGGAAACATGCTGGATGAGATAACCGCCAGCCCATTCGACGAAGTGACAGCCGAAGCTGCTGCCAGATTTGAAACGCCTGACTGGCTAGCGGCTCAATTGGTCGAGCCAAAGCTTGTGGTCACAGTTGAAGCCAACGAAGGTGGTAAACGCGTTTCGACAGAATTGACGTGGCAGTCGATTCATGGCGGTCCTCGCGAGAAGGTCGTGCTGCATGCCTGGATCTTTGATACAGGAGGCCCGGCATGAAGCATCTCAAAACAACACAACCAAAGAAGCATCGTCGCCGTGGTTCACTCATCATGGAGGTGACTTTGGTGGCGGCGGTGAGCAGCGTTCTGATGGGGCTTGTCGTTGTGGGCATCCATGGGCTGTTAAAGGGTCACGAGAGCCACCGTGATACGATCCGAAACAGCATCGTGCAGCAGCGAGTTGGAACCTTGTTCCGTCGCGACTGCCGCCGTGCGGTTTCGGCTGAAGCTGTTGACAACGGCTTGATGCTGCGAATGGGGAAAGGCGAAACGGTCGAGTATTCGATTGACGCAAACGTTTTGGTTCGATCGTGGTCCGGGGAAGAGAACACGGGAACGGATCGGTTCTCCTCAACCAGAAACTGGACGTGTCAGTTGCTGCTGGCGAATGATCGAGCCCGACTGATTCTGGAACAAGCGGATGGTGGCAGCAAACGCACGTTGCCAGGGAAGACGCGTACGATTGTGTTTGAATCAACGGTCGGGCAGCACAGCAAACTTGCCGAATTGGCGTCGAGCGAAAGTTCCGCCGAGGGAGACAAACAATAATGCAACGCACACGGATCACTGACTCACTAGACCAGTCGCGTCGAGGCGTGTTGCTGGTGGTGATGCTGGCCTGCATCGCCATTGTCGGGCTACTGGTGGCTGCTGGGTTGAAGACATCGCTGGACTGGCGTCGGCAGGTTCGACACGAGACTCGAATGGCCCAAGCAGAATGGCTGGCTGAAAGCGGGTTGGCTCGGGCGGTTTTCAAGCTGAAACAGAATTCCGACTACTCCGGTGAGACATGGAAGATCAGCACAGATGATGGCCTTACATTGCCGGCGGAAGTTGAAATAGCGATTGATAGAACAAACCAAAAGGCGATTCGCGTGACAGCGAGCCTTGGAGAAAACACTGAACGACCGGTTCGAATCAATCGAACTCTGGTTGTGGGCTCAAACGCAGGAGCAAACGCAAATGACTGAGCAACGAAGACGAGTAACCCGCAAGAGTGGGTTCACGCTAATTGAACTGTTGGTGGTCATTGCCATCATCGCCATCCTGGTTTCGCTGCTGCTACCAGCCGTCCAACAAGCCCGCGAGGCCGCACGTCGGACACAGTGCAAAAACAATCTCATGCAACTCGGCCTCGCGCTACATAACTACGAGATGTCGTTTGAGTGTTTCCCTCCCGGCTCAGTCAACCCGACTGGCCCGATTGTGAACACGCCTGACGGGTACCACATGTCGTGGACGGTTTCGCTGTTACCGTTTATGGAACAGCAAAACCTCTTCCGGCAAGTCGACATGACCAAAAGCGTCTACGCAGCTGAAAACAAGATGGTGCGGGACACGGTGCTTTCCACGGTTCTTTGTCCGAGCGACCCAAGCCCTCGTACAGCGAACGGTGTCGCCACAACCAACTACGCTGGCATCTACAACGACACAGAAAAACCAATCGATGTGGACTGCAACGGAATCATGTTTCTGAACAGTAGTGTTCGCTACGAGCAAATCACCGATGGCAGCTCAAACACGATCCTGGTGGCTGAGAAAATTCGGGGCACGGATACGCTGGGTTGGGTCTCGGGATCGCGAGACACGCTTCGTAATGTCAGCAAGATCACAACACCTGCCGGAACGAAGCCAGTCGGGGGACCTGATTACGTTGGCGGCATTGGCAGTGCTCACGTTGGTGGAACCCAAGTGAACATGGCGGATGGTTCCGTTCGGTTTATCTCCAGCAACGCTAGTCAGGTCATCCTCGACCTGATGGCTAGTCGAAACGACGGGAAGCCACTCAATGGCGAGAGTAGTGGCTTCTGAACCCCGAAACTGCACCAGGCCGACCAATAACCACTTCGTGGATTTCGAAATGATTCCGTTTGGCAAACGACGCATTCGTGGCTTCACACTGATTGAGCTCACGATGGTTCTGGCCGTGATCAGCATCCTAATTTCGCTACTGCTGCCAGCGATCCAGCAGACGCGAGAAGTCGCTCGACGGACAAGCTGCAAGAACAACTTGCGGCAAATCGGCATCGGACTCGCCAACTATCACGAAGCCTTTCGCCTATTCCCGCCCGGTACTGTGAACGAAATCGGACCGATCCAAAACAAACCGATCGGGTACCACATGAGCTGGATTGTACAAATCCTGCCTCATATTGGTTTCCCGAACACCTTTGAGGGTATCGATTTCTCGAAGGGAGCCTACGCGACGGAGAATGTCGCTTTCGAGCCAGACCCACAGTTAAGACAGGTTATTAAGTGCCCCTCTTCGCCGCGGTCCGGTGCCGAAACTTCGTCCTACGTCGGAAGTTGCCATCACTTGGATGCTCCGATTGACGTCGACATGACCGGCGTTCTATTCCTGAACAGCAGCATCTCACGCGACGACATTCTGGACGGCGACGCCCACACAATTCTGATTGGCGAACGATTGGTATCGCCTTCCGAGACACTTTCATGGATGTCGGGAACATCAGCAACACTTCGAGCAGGCACCATTGAATCTCATTCGCAAAACGCCGGCGGTGGCCTGTACCAATGGAATCCACGAGCCCAACAGTTTGAACCCGACAAAGAAGGCGCGAGTCCATCCATTGGGGGCTTCGGAAGCTTCCACACTCGCGGAGTGAATTTTCTGTTCTGCGACGGCTCAGTGAAAGTCATTTCGGAGACCATCAATCCACAGACGCTACAACTGCTGGCAAACCGTAGCGATGGCGAATACGTGAGCGGCTTTTGAAGAAGTGAAGCAGGCTACTACGCCCCTGCTGGGTCGCGTCAGAGTTCTTCGGTCGGGCCAAACCTTGGCTACAGTTGGTTGGTCCTGTCGTGCTGCGTCACGACGGAGCGTGACGACTACTTTGACCTACTGGTAGTCGACAACCAACGAACCGGGTGTCTCGACGATCGGCTGAACGCGATCAATGACGACTTGCGGTGGTTTGACAACCGGTTCCGCAGGCGTTCGCTTGGTCTCTTTATCTCGCCTGTAGACGACAAGTGTCAGGTCGTCCGGCTTGCCTGGTAGGTTCTCCAATTCGCTCCGACCGTCGATCGCAAGGTACATGCGATTTCGGGTTTCAGCGATCATCTGCTGAACTCGTTCCGGCAGTGGACTGCGACGTGTGAAGTCGGCGATTTCAAGAGTGCTCAGGTTGTCGCAGAGTCCATCTGAAGCGACAACAATCGTGTCTGATTTGGCCAGCTTACGGCGCGGACCAATTTCGATCCGCATTTCGCGATCGCCCACGACATTCGAGATAAGATTGCGATCGGGATGCACCATCGCATTCGCTTCAGAAATCACCCCCGCTTCAACAGCGTAGCTCAGCGGTGCGTGAGACAACGCAGACCATTTGATCTGACCACGGTTTCCGATCTGAAGAATAATGGAGTCGCCCACATGGTAGGGCCTCATGAAGCCGTCGCATATTTCGACAATCGCAACGGTCGTCGCAGAACCTGCAGCGTTCCGCAAAATGTTCTCGTTCGCGCGTTCGATGCCGTCGAGAATGAAGGACCGCAGATCGCTGCCCTCTTTCGCTTTCTTAAGCGATCTCTTAATCGCGCGGATCGCAGACGATGAGGCTTTGTGGCCGGCCTTCATGCCGCCGACACCATCGGCAACTACCAGCACAGCAGTTCCGGCCCACAGATCAAACACCGCTGCCGCGTCTTCGTTGGGTGTCTCTTTGGCGGGACTGGGTCGCGAAAACGCCAGTGCTGTTCCATTCGCACAGGAAACAGCCTGAGCTTCGTCCATCGACGATTTGAGAAAGAGCGTCTGTTGGGCTTTCGCCTCGACGCTTTGACTTGGTGCCATGTGCCGCTCAACCGAAACAGGCTTTGGATGTCCTGAAACGAAGGAATTAGAGCGAATTGCCGGGGAAGATTGCAGGTTAGCGTCAAGCAATGCCATGCTGCCTCTCCCTTCTCAAGGACATTAGGCTGCCCGCCGACGTTTTTGACGCACGCGACGAATCGACTTCAGCTTCGTTTTTCGGAATGCTTCCAGGAACTGAGTTCCATCGCGAAATCGCTTTCGTGGGCTTAGTTCCAAAGCCTTCCGAATCACGGCAATCAACTCGGGATGAGCCTGAGCACGCAATCGTTTGTATCCGGGGCCGGGCCACTCGAACGGCCATTCTGGCCACTTTCCAGCCAAAAGCCGGTACATCAACAGGCCAACCGAGAAGACATCTGACTTAAGTGACGGCTTGCCCATCGCCTGTTCGGGAGCCATATACCCGACGGTTCCGGTACCAGAACCGCGAATTGTCTTTTGAGCAACCTTGGCGATACCGAAATCCGTTAGACGAACTCGACCGTCCGGGAACATGATCACGTTCTCTGGCTTGATATCGCAGTGAATGATCTTGCGCTTATGCGCGTAAGCGACGGCTTCGAGTATCTGCTCGATCGCGTCCAACGTGGTCTCGATCGACATGCGGCGTTTCATCCGCTGATCAAGCGTTTCTTCACCGAGCGGGAACACAATGACAAAGCGTTCGTCGATGATGCTGGCATCTTTGATCGGCAGGATATTCTCGTGATCGAGCTTCGATGTCGTTCGAGCTTCCTTGCGGAAGTCGTCCAGCACATCTTCTGTCACGAATGGAGCGTGCGGAATCTTCAACGCGACGCGGATGCCCTGAATGGTATCCATCGCCTGATAAACCCGCGCGAAACCGCCTTCTCCGAGGCGTTTCTCAATGCGGTATTTTCCGACACGCTGCCTGACACGCAGCGCCATGTTTAGCTTCGCTGACAAAGGGCGTCTTCCGTAACTCTGGGTGCCTATTCTTGTTGCGCCCGTAACCGTGCAACACTGTTAGGATCGGCGGTATTCGCCACCTAGTTGAGCGTGAAGGCAATCTACTTTGCCACTCGGCGAGACTTTGACGATTACGCGACACCGGACGTCGGGTTAGAGAAGGTAGTGAACCATCCGGTGCGGCATAGTCGCATGCGAATCTGGATTTGCAAGATGGAAAACCAACTCTTCGGATCAAAAACGTCCAGCTCAACAGAACGAAGTCGAACCGATTGGAACACGTCCGACTTCACCGACCACGTTCGCCCGGCTCTTCCACAACTTCTTAAAGCGACCGGCTCTATTGTGGAACCAAGCGAACCTGACGCACATCCATCACGGCAACCTTCGCCTTCTTCTTTGCTCGAACCTGAAGGTTGTAGACGCCAGGTTTCTCGATCGTAAACAACCCAGTCTCGCGGTCTTTGAAGTTTTGGAAGTGGCCGGTGTCTTCAACCACGAAGCTCACAACCTGCTTTCCAATTTTCACATCCACTTCGCTACCGCCGTGCCCTTTGCCACACCCTTGTAGTATGTGCAGAGCGTAGTCACCCGGTTTCTCGCAGTAGAAATGCCACTCCACCCAGTCTTTTGGGTTCGCCCAGTATCCAACAGTATTTTTGTGGGGCTGGGGTTCATACCGGAGCAACTTGCCATGCGTGACGGCTTCGTGAGCTGGCAAGGTCACGGTTCCATCAGCATTCGCAGAAACGACTCTTGGAAGAACCGGCAGGTCTGGCTGACCAATGGTCTCCACAACAATCCCCTTGTCCGATGCCGCCACCGGCACTTTCAACTCCCAGGTCGTTAGCAGTGGCTTCAGTGGCACTTCGGTGTCGGTTCCCTTGATGTAGACCTTACCGATCGGATTGTTCAGCCGAGGAATCTCAATCTTCGTCTGCTTCTCAAGCTTGCCGATGGCAACTTCGACTCGGTCATGAAACGCCAAAACTTCGCCAGCCGCATCGATCTGAAACGGCTGCCGCTCGCCTCCGGGATCGCCAAGAACCGAACGGAAGAAGTCATCGATATCCGCCGCCATCGGCTGCATCCATGGAGTCTGATTCCAACATGCGTGAAGTCCGAATGAATACGATCGAACCGCAGTCGGAACCCCAAACGCAGATAGCTTGGCTCGAGTTGGCTGATTTCGAGACGGTTTGTCGTATTCACCGGCCAGAAAGATCATCGGCGGCGTTTTCGCAGAGAGGTGCTTAAACGGAGCCGCAAGTGAATAGAGCTCAGGTGCTTCGTCGATCGACTTGCCAATCCAGCGATTCGAATTCGATTCATTGGGCACCTTTCGTGAACGATCGGCAACCGAGCCCGTCGTCATCTGCATTGGACCAGCAAGGACTGCAACCGCACGCAGTTCGCTGGACTGATTGGGGTTCCCGCCGTCTCCTTGAAGTTCTTTCACGCCTGCGGCCGCGCCCATCAATCCGACAAGATGGCCTCCGGCAGAACCGCCAACAGCAGCTATCCGGTTTGGATCAATCTGAAGCTCTGCTGCATTTGCTCGCAGCCAGCGTGTAGCCGCATTGCAATCATGGACCGCTGCTGGAAACTTCGCCTCATCGGCAAGCCGGTACTCAATAGCAGCCGTCACGTAACCACGCATGGCAAAGTTCTCAGCCAACGCATGGAACGACTGCCTATCGCCCTTATGCCAGGCTCCGCCATGAACCACCACAATCGCCGCAGTCTGCTTCGATCGCTTGCGCGGCATGAGCAAATCGAGGTGCAGCTCGCGATCACCATACTTCGCGTAGACAACGTCTAATCTTGTCTCAATCCCGTCGGGCTTCAGGACCTTAGCCCGTTGAGGTTTCACGCCGATCGCTTTCAGCTTCTGACGAACCGCACGCGATCGCTTTTGCTGAGGAGTGAGTTCTCGTTGCTGAGCCTCAACCTGTGGCGAAGCGATTAGAACAGCAACGACAAAAAGATGCAGACGGGCAAACGGACGAGCTTTCATCGAATCCTCTCAGTACGAGTTGATTCCATGATAACGAAGTAGCGTCATGAAGGCTGCCGGAAATACAGGCCTGCCGAACTACACTCCAACCAGCTCACCGCCTCGTAACTTCGCGAAGAACTCAACGGGATTCGCCATGTCTGCGACTGAGTCGATCACGATGTCTGGTCCGTATGCGAACTGAGACAGTTCTTCGCGCGATGTCGAACCACTGAGTGTCAGGATCGTGTGATAGCCCATTTGGATACCGCCCAAAACATCGGTCGCCATGGTGTCGCCGAGCATGACTGTATCGGCGGTCGGCAAATCCAGTTCCTTCCGAGCGGCTCGCATCATAATTGGGCTCGGCTTGCCACAACTGAACGCCGTCATGCCAGTAGCCGCTTCGAGGTAGGCAACCGTCGCCCCGCAACCGGGTCGGGTACCAGTGCTTGTCGGGCAGTTTGGATCCATGTTGGTGGCAATCAGCTTTGCTCCATTCAGAATCATCGTCACCGCTCGTTCAAGGACGTCCAATGTGACCGTTCGGCCTTCGCCGACAACCACGAAGTCTGGATCCTGATCGACAATCGCGTATCCGTTTTGATGGAGAGCCTGAAGAAGTCCGCCCTCGCCAATCACATATGCGGTTCCACCCGGCCGATGCTTCGCAAGGAACCGAGCCGTCGACATCGCACATGTGAAGATGTGATGTTCTTCAACATCGATCCCCATCCGAGATAGCTTCATCCGAACATCACGTCGAGTTCTCTGGCTGTTGTTTGTGAGGAACAGAAACGGAATTCCTTCGACCTTCAAGGCCTGAATAAACCGATCCGCGCCGGGTATCAGCTTGCTTCCTCGATAGATCACGCCGTCCATGTCGATGAGGATACCGGTTTGCATTTCATTGCTTTCGTTTGACTTGGCCGTTTCCGCAGTCGGAAAAACCCTTGCTGGAGCAGGCCAACAGTTGTGGTGCGAGTAGCGATCCTCGCGACACGCACTGTGGTAATGAACCTTCCACTGGTTCTTACCCAACGTCGAAGCAACAACCGTGCCATCAGCAGCGGCCACCGTGGATTAACACGAATCTCACAAAAGCAACCCGACCGCTGACAAATTCGAAGCAGTCTCGGGTGGAGCGAATGCTCGACCGCAATCAGTAGTGCCCGATTTCATTGCAAGGCTGCGACTTTGGTGGTCGAGCAACCTCAGGCGGCCTCGAAATTACACGGCAACCAAAACGTACAAGACTGCCAGCACCAACTGAACCGCCGCAAACGGCAACGCGACCTTCACAAATCCAGCGAAGGTCAAACCGAGTTTCTGCCGCTGGATAATGGTCATTGCAACAACCGTAGACGCAGAACCAATTGGTGTAATGTTCCCACCGAGATTCGCTCCAAAGATCACGCACCACCAAAATGGCGAGTCTCCGGAGGTATCCAACGCTACGAGAATTTTCCCCAACATCGCCGCCAGAGGAATGTTGTCCGTAACTGAACTCGCGACAGCAGAACTCACCAACAGCGACGACGAATCCACGCCCTCCGGCAAATTCAACAACGCCTGTATTCCATTCCCCATAACTGCCAGTACCTGGGCGTGCTCCATGACGTTGATGACCACAAACAACGCAGCAAAGAATGCCAGCAGATCCCAGTCGATCGCCGAATAAAATTTGTCGACGTCGTGTCGGTATGCCCACAAGACACTACCAGCGAAGAACAGCGCGACAAAGCCCATACCAAGTTCGTTCAGTCCAAACGGCAGGTACGCCTGAGCGGACAGACAGCCAATGAACAGCACAAGCGCCCCGACGGCAAACCAGAAGAACCGCTTACTGGGTACACTCTCTGCCGGGTCAAAACTCTCGACTAGCTTCTTTGCCTGAGCTTTCTCTTCCTCTGACTTCAGCCCCTTGATCCCAAACTTCCACTTGGCCATCAGCAGAGTCACCACCGTGGCAATCAAGACGTACGGCGAAGCAACGAAGAAGAACTTCGCGAACGAGATACCGGCCGCCTTACCAACAATGATGTTGGGAACGCTACTAATCAAAGTCAGCAAACCACCAACATTGGTGAGCAGGCCTTCTGTAATCAGGAACCCAAGTAGCAGATCAGTTCGGCTCAGTTTCTTCAGCGACACTGTCGTGAGACTGCCAATAATGATCATGGCTGTGACGTTGTTGAGTACCGCAGAGAACACAACAGTCAGAACACCATAGTACATCAGCAACCACCATGGATCACCGCCCGACCGACGAGTCAGAATAATCGCGAGCCAAGAGAACACACCTGACTTGCTGGTTACTTCTACAAACAGACTTGCTCCGAGGATGATCGTGATAACGCCCCAGTCGATCGCCGGAATGTAAACCGGCAACGGAATATCGTGACCGTTCGGAAGGATCACGTCTCCAAACGGCATCAGGTTGATGATGGTGCCCAAAGTCAGCGACAGTCCGGCAAACGAACCGACAATCAGCGACTTCTTCGCGTGAATCTTCTCCTCAAGAGCCAACGCGGCGATCATTCCAACAAGGATCAACCCAAACAGGGCCGTCACCCAGGCCGGAACCTCATGCGCGGCGTGTTCGCTGTGTTCCTCCGAATTTTCGTCGGCCTGCTTTTCATCGCTGGCATCAGTCGAGTCAGACTGCGGTTCATTCTGAAAGGATGAGACGACGCTCGATACAGGCACAACTTGAGTGCCTCCGATTGGCGTCGCAGCGGCATCAATGGTTCCAACGGACAGAGCCGCAATCAACAACAAGAACATCCAACAACCTTCCAAGTCTTCGAATCAACGCACTCAGCGATGTCAGTCTTGAACATCGAATCTGACAACAAACCGGCTCAGACAACTTGCGACTACAGCAATAGCAGCGGGACTTCGGTCATTTCGACGCTTAGCGAATAGGCCATACCGTGCATGGCCAGTTGGTCGTCGTCCTTCGTGTTGACGACCAGCAATTCAATCTGGTTCTCACTAACAAGCTCGCGGTACTGCTTGAGGTGATGCCCCATGCGGACAACACTTTGAAAACTCACGTGCGGTCCGTTGTCCTTGAGCTCCGCGATGCAGTCCTGGATGAATAGGCTCGCCTCACGTAAGAGCTGATCCTTCAGTAGCTCGCGAGCTGTCGAGGTATCAATCTCTGGGATACGTTCAATGGCGTGCATGTACCGGTCGTAAGTCTTGTCATCTTCGACGTGACAGAACCAAATGGTTCCACCATTCCGACAGACCCGAACTCCGTAATTGATGAGCCGGGCGTCGCCCGTAATGTGATCTGCAACAACCATCACACGGTCAGCATCACGCCCCTTGATGGCTTTTGGATTACTGGCCGTACCTGGAAGAACCAAAACAGGGATGGACGTCGTTTGAGTCAGCACGTCGAGATACACACCAAGACTATGCTGCGGAATGCGCTCCGATTCATGCAGATGCCGATAGGTGACGATGAGATCGGTTCGTTCAGCGTCGACGAGTTCACGTAGCTCTGAGACTGTCGAATACTGTTCACCAGAAATGATTCGGAACGAATCAACCGCTTCCAGTCGCGGTAGGACGTTTAGCAGGACCTCTTTGGTCTCTTCAGCCGATGCAGCATCACCGTCTGTCACGATGGCAACCGATTCGATCGGAACATCCACGTACGTAAACTGTTCCCGCTCTGTGCGGCGAAAAATCGACTCGAATCGGTCAATGTTGTCAGTCATTTTACGCTCTGTTTCTTTACTGAGATCACATCTAGTTGCGACACAAATGAAGCAACGACGACAAACACCGGGAAACTCGGCTGCCCAATGTCATCCTGACTTCGACTGAACTTCTGGCGAGGATACTACTGATTCGTATTATTCGTGCTATGGAACCCGAATTGCAACGTGGTGGCTGTCCTGCCAATTGCGTAGCTGTGAACACATCACATGCCTGCTATCATCGACTATTGTGACTCAACGCTTCTTAACGTTTCCGGAGATCGACTGCATGTCCTGCTCTCGATATCAGTTTCTGAATCGCATTCTCGCCGTCTGCTTCACCATTTTGCTACCAGCTACGGTATTCGCCCAAGCCGCGAATCTTCCGCTTGGGATCTCGAAAGAGAAACCGGAATCCGGCCGGTTCGTCGAAACCGATCAGGGCTACATGGTTCCTTATACGATGTCGATTCCCGGACGGGACGATGTGAAGTTCACCATGGTTCCGATTCCAGGCGGGACATACATAATGGGCAGCGCGGCTAACGAGAAAGGTCGTAAGGACGACGAAGGACCACAAGTCAAAGTCGAAGTGAAGCCATTTTGGATGGCGAAGACAGAAGTCTCATGGGCTGAATATCAGGCGTTCATGGCAACTTACGCCATCTTTAAGGAACGTGAATCACTCGCCAGCGGAATGATCACCAAGCTAACCAGCTCTGAGTTCAAAAAGCTCAAGGGAGAGAAGCTGGAATCGTTCCTCAAAGAACTTGGCGAACGGCAACGTAAGGTCGTTTACCCCGACGACATCGGTGACGCCATTACGGCTCCAACTCCGCTGTACGAACCGGGAACCACCTACCAACTTGGTGAAGACCCAGAACATCCGGCTGTGACGATGAGCCAGTATGCGGCTCGGCAGTACACGAAGTGGCTAAGCCTCATGGCGAACAATTTTTATCGCCTGCCGACGGAATCAGAATGGGAGCACGCAGCCCGTGCTGGTTCGAAGACCAGATACTTCTTTGGCGACGACCCAGCCAAGATGAACGAGTACGCATGGTACACAGAGAATTCAGACGATGTTTACCATCACGTCGGTACCAAGAAGGCCAGTCCGTGGGGTCTGCACGACATCTATGGAAACGTCAGCGAGCTAGTCATCGATCAGTACGAAGCTGACGCTTACAAGAAGCTCACCGGCAAGGATCGTTGGTTGGCCACCGAAACAATCATGCCCACAACAAAGATCTTCCCGCAGGTTCACCGAGGCGGTTCGTGGGACTCATCAACCGAAGACCTCCGCAGCGCCGCGCGATTCAGGACAGATGCTTCGTGGCGCGACTCGGACCCGAACATTCCGCTGAGCCCGTGGTGGTTCACAGAAGAACCAGCGATGGAAGTTGGCTTCCGAATCGTTCGCCCGTTGGCCGTGCCAGACCGAGATACTCAGGAGAAATTCTGGGAGATGTATTCGAAGAGCCTTAAGAGTGCCGTTGCCGACCGCATCCGTGGTGGTCGTGGGGTTTGGGGTCTAGTAGATCCATCGCTCGAAAAAGAGATCAAGGCAAACCAGTAAGCATGCCATCCCGGTTCGTGATTTCAGTAGCCACCTTGCTATTGTTTGCAGGGATGAACCTGCCATGCCAGGTTCCCGTTTTTCGATACGCACTCGAACGATGGGAACCTGACGCACACGAACTGTTGATTCTGACGGACAGACCACTGTCTGATGACGAGACGCAACTGCTGGAACAACTTGCGCCTGATCCTGTCTCGGGGAAGTCGGTGGCGAATGTTCGTGTCCGAATCGTTGATGGCTCCGACGACGGTTCCGCTCGTCTGATCGATCAGTGGAAGACATCACACCCCGAAGACAAACTGCCTCAGGTCGTTGTCAGATCTCCCGACATCAAACAGCAGCGTCCAGTCATCTGGTCTGGATCTCTAAACCAAGACTCAATCGATCAGCTTGTCGATTCCAACGCACGACAAGCTCTCGCTGAAGAACTCGTAGACGGAACATCTGCTGTCTGGGTTTTGTTGAAGTCCGGAAACGCCGCAGCAGACCAGGCGGCCGAAGCCACGTTGCGGCAGCGATTGGCTCACAATGAAGCCAGCATGAAACTGTCGATGCCAGACGCTGAAGATATCGCCGAGGGCTTCGATCCGGAAAAACTAAAACTGAAGTTCGCCGTTCTCACGGTGGATCGAAACGACCCCAAAGAAGCGTTCCTTGTCCAATCGCTACTCAACGTTGAAACCGACCTGCGCGATGATGAATACGCCGCGCAGCCAATGGCTTTCCCGGTCTTTGGGCGTGGGCGGGCTTTGTATGCTTTGATTGGGAAGGGAATCACGGCTGATGTCATCGACGAAGCCTGCTTGTTCTTGATTGGTCCGTGTTCGTGCCAGGTGAAAGATCAAAACCCGGGCGTCGATCTGCTGCTTGCTGTCGATTGGGACTCGCTGGTCGAAACATCAATCAATACCGATGTTGAACTGCCGCCACTGATGGGGCTGTCCTCCTTTGGGCGACCAGAACAAAACGATGACAGTTCAGACGATACCGCAGAAACAACAGGCGTCGTTGTTCAGAGAATCGATAGTCAGGAAACAACCCCCGAGACATCGGAAATCCCGAGCGACAAACGTGACAACCTCACCACTGTTGAACCTGACGCTGTTTCTTCTGATCTGGCTACTGACACCCGCTCGGTTCTGTTTGGCGTGCTCGCCGTCGGCCTGCTGGGAATCCTGACCCT
>JBGCDN010000306.1:0-5001 GCA_045105495.1 Planctomycetaceae bacterium | reverse complement strand
ATGCTGTGCGACGTGACCTCAATTGGTCAGACCGGCAAGATCGCAGAGAAGGCTCTGGACCTCGCCGGAATCACCGTCAACAAGAACATGATTCCATTCGACAAACGCAAGCCGATGGATCCAAGTGGAGTCCGTATCGGCACGGCAGCACTCACAACACGCGGCATGAAAGAAGACGAGATGAAACGCGTCGGCGCGTGGATTCTGGAAGTCCTTGCCGCGCCGGAAGACGAATCCGTCACCAGCAAGGTGAAAGGCGAAATCTCTGCGTTCGCGGCCGACTATCCGGTTCCGGGCCTTGGGTAGCGGGCCGTAAGTTTGCCGGGGTCAGACTTTACTGACTTGTGATCGCTTCACCAACAACGTCCCACACCGCGTTGGCCATCGCTTGATGCCCCGCTTGCGACAAGTGGATCGTGTCGAGTGTCGAATCGCCACCGGCAAGGACGGTTAGAAATACTCGCTTCGGGATTAACGCCACATTGTGGTTAGCTGCCACTTTTCGTTGAACTCGACCGTATTCATGGAAGAACGGTGGGAGCGGTAGTTCGAACATCACGATCTGACGATTCGGAGCCTGAAGGTGTGAGAGCAGGGCGTCGAGGTCGCGTTCGAACCGAGCCGCTGACGTCGACCCCAGCACATCGTTTCCACCAATTTCAACGATGACCAGTGGGGATTCGATTTTTACCGCGGTCGCCCGTTTGAGTGCTGAAGCGGCTGTTTCGCCGACATGCGAAATGTCCTGCACGGCCAGTCCGTGTTCACGCTGCAGAATCGCAGGCCACGTTTCGGAAGTTTCGTCTCCGCCAACACCTGCTGTGACAGAGTCGCCAATGATGGTCACGCCTCGCGATTCGATTGGTTCCAGCTGCGGCACAGTATGGAATGGCAACTCGATTGCAGCAGCGACGATCCAAACTGAAACCGTTGCGATCGTCATTCGCCTCCGCCATTTTTTCTTCGGGAGAGACACCAGCCATCCGGTAGTGATTGTGATGGCTATCGCATAAAGCCAATACGGAATGGCAGTCGATGACAACGCAATCCCGAGCACGCCAACGACGCATGCTAGAAACGCGAGTCGTTTCCAAATCCTCGCTTCGCGCGATGACAACAGTACTCCGCAAACTAGAAGACTTATGCCTGTGAAGAACGAATGGCCGCTGACAATGTGAGCAACAAGCGGATTCATGCGATGTGGCCGGAAACTGAACTCGACAGGAAACGGAACCGCGAACTCGCTGCATTTGTTTATCGATGCCGCTGCCCAAAGCGTATAGACGGGGCCAAGAGTCCCAGTTGTTCTAACTGGTTTGGGGATTCGTAGCTTCATCCACTACAAATCTGCGCGCACGCTCCACTCGGGGCAGAACGCTACTCCGGTCGGTCAATCAGCGTGTCCATCGCCAGCCAGAGTGACCGAGCGTGGCGAAAGAAGAGCAGGGGGAACGCGACAAGAAAAGTGACGAAATACGGGATCAGCGTCTTGCTTTCGATGTCGTAGCCGAACCGTAGCGTCATGTATGTCACCATCGAGATCACGGTTGTGAAGCCGTAGTTGATGTATGTCGAGCCGAGGTAGTAGCCGGGCTTCTTTGCGATGTCCAACTGGCAGTTGCTGCATTCTTTCGACATCGTGATGAAGCCGTCGTACAGCTTGCCTTTACCACATCGTGGGCAGCGGAGTCGGATTGCGTTGGCGATGGCCGAGCCGAAACTCATTTTGTGTTCACTCATTAGGCCCACTCCAGCGGGTCGGTCTCTGCCTGACTTGCTGTGACTTTCAAGTTGGGGAACTCGTCGCCAATGATCTTTGCCATGTGTTCCATCGCGGGGCGTTCACTGGCGAAGTGCCCGAGCAAAATCATCGGCGTCGCCATGGTTCTCGCTTCAAGCAAAGCGTGGAATCGAGCTTCACCGGTGACAAGCACGTCGCAGCTTTTTTTCGTCGCGTCGCCAAGAAACTCCGCAGCCGATCCGCAGGCAATCGCCACTCGCTTAATCGCGCGATCGTTACCGCTGACGAACTGAAGTTTGTCGAGCGATAACTGGTTCTTCACGAACTCAAGGAACTCTGGAAGACTCATCTTGGCGTCCAAATCGCCGAAGCGGCCGGAACCGGAACGCGGGTCGTCGTCGAGTTCTCGGATTGGTTGGATGTTCTTCAGCTGCAGCGATTCAGCAAGCTGCTGATTGATGCCACAAGCTGCGCTGTCGTAACCGGTGTGTGGACTGTAGACGGCGATGCCATTGGCCAGCAGCGTGAGAATCATGCGGCCTTCGGGCGTGTGATTTGTAATGCGTTGAACCTTCCGGAACAGAATCGGATGGTGGCTCACAATCAGTTGCACACCGCTAGAAACGGCTTCTTCAGCAACATCCTGTGTCAGCGTCAGGCACGTCAGGACCTTCTTTAGTTCGGAAGCTTCATCGCCGAGCAGCAAGCCAACGTTGTCCCAATCCTCGGCCAACGCCGTGGGAGCGAAACTGTCCAGAAAGCCACACATGTGTTTCACGGTTGTCATCTGACTTCTCCTTCTGCCGGACTTTAGCGGCCAGGCAGGTCATTTGTCATTGGTGACGGTGCCGGCTGGTTCATCCAGGATGACAAATGAGAACTGACGAATAGCAAATGATAAATGCGTCCCGCGTCTGCTGGCTCACGTGCGCAACGACTGATAAACTCCAATCATGTTCGCGATCAAAAGAGCCGCCGCAACTCGATGTCTAAACCTTCCCATTCGCCGCGCGATTACTGCTGCGGCGAAGATGGGTGCGGAAGGCATTCAGCTGGATGTGCGGCACGAAGTCAATGCGCGGGAACTGTCAGAAACCGGACGACGGCAGTTCCTTCACGCGCTCGGGCAGTACAACTTGCGTTTGGCGTCAACGTTCCTGCCGACGCGTGGAACGCTCTACGACGAGAACAATCTGGATCAACGAATCAGTGCGATTCGAGGGGCTATGGAGTTTTCGCATCAGTTGGGAACCGATGTGCTGAACGTGAACATCGGTCCGATTCCGGCGGATGATTCGCCCGATCGAAAGACGCTGCTTGAAGTTCTTTCGGAACTGGCCGCGCACGGCAATCATGTTGGGACCACGTTGTGCCTGCGATCTGGTTCGTCCACCGCGGAACAGCTTCTAGCGTTGATGGGCAGTGTTGATACTGGTCCGTTGGCGATCGACTTTGATCCAGCGTCGTCCATTGCAAACGGATGCGACGCTCTGGCTGACTACTCGGTTCTTCACAAACTGGTTCAGCATGTCCGAGCAACCGATACTGCGATCGCTTCAGATAATTCCAGCATGGAAGTGCCGATCGGGCAGGGACGCGTGCCGTGGATGGAACTGGTGATTATGCTGGGTGAAGGCAAGTTCAACGGCTGGCTGACGGTCGAGCGAACAAGTGGCCTTCGTCGAGCCGATGATGTGCAGCGTGGGCTTGAGTATCTGAAACCTCAGTTGCCGGTTTAGCAGGGCGTTGAAAAAAGTAGCACGCCTCTCCGAGGCGTGAAAAATCCTCGCAAGAATGACTCGAACAGTCGTGCGACAATCGTTCTTCAACAGGCTGTTAGCCGTCACTCCGTCAATCTGCTGAAGAGACAAACATGAGTTCCCGGCTGTTTCCGTTAATTGCTCTTCTTGCTGCAGGCGGTATTTGTGCGGCGGTGTTTCTGTCGTCGTCAGATAATGGCGGAGGTTCCAGCAAGGGCGAACAACCAATCGGGTCGGCGCCTGATGATGGCATGATCTGGGTTCCCGCTGGGACATTCATGATGGGGGCGACGAGAAGTGATAGTGGGCCGGATGAATACCCCCGTCATCGGGTGAAGCTTGACGGGTTCTGGATGGACGCCAAAGAGGTGACGAACCGGCAGTTCAAAGAATTCGTCGACGCAACCGGCTATGTCACGACGGCAGAAAAGCCACCGGTGATTGGTGGGTTGCAGCCTGGTTCAGAACGAGCGAATGCTGAGATTCTGCCGCAGTACAACAAGCCCGGTTCCATTTGTGCCCGCAAGGGTTTCAAAGCGGAAGACTACGACCCGAAACTCGACGCGTACAGTTGGTGGGACTACACGATTGGTGCAAGCTGGAAGAATCCGGAAGGGCCAGAATCGTCGATTGAAGGTCGAATGGATCACCCGGTTGTTCACGTTTCGTGGGACGACGCCGTCGCGTACTGCGAATGGGTCGGCAAAGAGTTGCCAACGGAAGCTCAGTGGGAATATGCGGCTCGCGGAGGTCTTGATGGTCGAACCTATCCGTGGGGCAACAATCGCAATCCCGATGGCAAGTGGGTGAACAACATTTGGCAGGGCAAGTTCCCAATGGACAACACGGGCGAAGATGGATTCCCAACGACGGCTCCGGTTGGTTCATTTCCACCGAATGACTTTGGGTTGCACGAGATGTCCGGCAACGTCTGGGAATGGTGCGGGGACTTCTATCGACCGGATTACTACGCCGAGAGTCCAAAGCGTAATCCGAAAGGGCCGATCGACAGTTTCGATCCACAAGAACCGGACATTATCAAACGCGTTCAACGCGGTGGTTCGTTTATGTGTAGCGATCAGTATTGCATGGCCTACCGCATCTCGGCGCGTGGGAAGGGTGACATCACTTCCGGTGCGTTTCATACTGGTTTTCGTTGCGTTGTGAACGTCGAGCGAACTGATCGCTGATTGCTTCACCTGTTTAATGTTGGCCAAACGACGTGAGGTTATTGCACGTAAGAAGACCACCGATCGTCCGCGCTTTGTTACGATCATCTAGACCTGCTGAGATCGAAGGTCAACCGCCTGTTGAGGAACGATTGCAGCACGGCTCCTCGAGTCGTTTTTTGCGAGGATTTTACGACTCGGAGAGTCGCGCAACATTCTTCAACGTCCTGTTTAAGAACGCGTTTGACTCTCGGATCTTATTTAGGGTTCGCGGTTCGATTTGTCGAACTTGAAGTTTTACCGGGCTTCCTCCAAGTAGACTGATTATGGC
>JBGCDN010000305.1:0-3053 GCA_045105495.1 Planctomycetaceae bacterium | reverse complement strand
AGCGTCGCTGAGCGCCTTATCGATCACTGGCAGAATGCGTTCAACATGCGCGCGAGATGCGATTTCGGGAACAACACCACCGAACTCCTGGTGAAGTTCAGTTTGTGTTGCCACCACGCTGGACCGGACACAACGCTGGCGATCAATCACCGCCGCTGCAGTCTCGTCGCAGGACGATTCGATCGAAAGGAGAACGCTGTCCTGCGACGCCGCTTCTAAATCGCTCATTCGCCGCTCTTGGAAGGTGGCTCAGGTGTTTCACCGTCCTTCTTCTTTTCTGCCTGACCGCCATTAATCTTCGACAAAACGTACTCGCGAGCCTTGTCCAGCTGCGTATCTACAAAGGACGGCGATTCCTGAGTCTCCGGTTCGCGTTCACGGATCACATCACGTTCGCGTCTTGCTTCTCGCCAGTCCCGAAGCTGTTGTCGTGAGAGCTTAGCCTCGTAGCCTTCAGTCGGCGATACGCCCCATTCGTCACCGTCTTTAGAATTTGGGAACCGGTGAATGTTGCGGCCGCTCGGACGAAAATAACTGGCAGTCGTCAACTTCAAAGCGCTACGACCTTCATCGAGGTTAATAACGTTTTGAACGCTTCCCTTACCCCACGATCGTTCACCGACAATGACTGCTCGTTCGTGATCCTGCAGGCACGCTGAAACAATTTCACTTGCTGAAGCACTAGTGCGGTTCACCAACACAGCGATTGGAAAGTCGGCGTAGGTGCCTTCTTTCTTCGCACTCCATGATTGTTCCTGAACGCTCCGACCTTTCGTGCTGACGATCATTCCTTCCTCAACAAACATGTCAGAAATGGCCACTGCTTGTTGCAGCAACCCACCAGGATTATCACGCAGATCCAAAATCAAACCCTTCATCTTTTGGTTCCGCAGCGAATCCAAAGCAACTCGCATTTCCGTCGCGCTGTTTCGAGAGAAATGCGACAGCCGCAGGTATCCGATCTTCTGATCTTTATCCAACATGAAGTCCCATTTCCCGTCGACGAACACGTCGCCACGGACAGTATCCAGTTGAACGATGTCTCGAACCAACGTGATGTCTTCAAGCGGCGTGTCCGCGTCAGCGTTGCCTCGCTTGACTGTGATGACCACTTCGCCACCACGAGGCCCCTTGAGCTTGGAAATAGCACCCGCCATGCCAAGACCCTCAGTCGATTCACCGTCGATTTTCATGATGATGTCGCCGGCTTGCACACCTGCGAAGAACGCCGGACCACCGGGTAGCGGCGTAAACACAACCAATCGGCCGAACCGGTCAACGTTCACCTGAATGCCAATTCCACCGTATTCCTGTTCCACAGATTGATTGAACCGATCCATGGCCGTCCGCGGAATGTAAGTCGAATACGGATCCAATCGCTGGAGCATGCCTTCGATCGCGGCTTCAACGAGCTCACGTCGATCGAGGTCTTTGACGTAGTTCTGATCGATCTGTTCGAAGGTCTCAGCGAACATTCGCATGAGTTCGTAATTGTCTTTCAGACGCTCATCAACCTTGCCCGCAGTCTGCTGAGCAAAGGCGGGGCATGCGAAAACCAAAATCGCAAGAAAAAGCCCGCAAGTACGTGAGGTAGCACCAAGCATTGAGGTTCTCCAGGCAGGCGAACAGCGCCGCCTCAGGAAGTGTAAGTTTGTGTTTGGATTTTAGACGCTGTGCGAGACGCGGTCTATTACGAAGCATTTTGCGCTCGTGACGGATCCAATCCGGCCGCCATTGCGACGTTCGCGTGGCAGACGAACGGGCCCCTCGATGCATGAAGTTTCCCGGCATCATCAAACTCTTCACTAGCCTGAACGTGAAGCTGGTAACCAGTTCAAAGCAACAACCCAGCTCGGGCAAAAAGGAATGCTTCTCTGGGAATTTTCTTTTTTTCTTCAAATCACTGGACAAATCCGGGCTGAGACCTGATCAATGACATTGTGAACGCGGTAAATAAAAACAGTTTTCAGGACGAAGTTCGGCGGTGCGTGTCAGACGTTCAGCAGCACGGTGTGCTTGCACTCGGAGCTCTGTTCGACCTGACAGCCAGTCGATGCCTGCGGTACGCCCAGTCCATCACAAGATCACAGGAAGATGCCGAAGACGCATTGCAGGCAGCGATGGTTCGCATCACAGTCAAACCGAACGCTCTTGGCGGAGCTGACCACCCTTGGCCGTATTTTCTAAGGGTCGTCCGCAACGAGGCGCTTAAGATCGTCAGAAGACGACGAAGCGTAAACGCGGCAAACGGTTTCGTTGATCGCGTGATTGAAACAGAAGATTCCGTTGAAAAAGACGACGATCGTCATCACATCAGAGTCGCCCTTGAGCGATTACCCCAAAACCAGTGCGAGGTTGTTGTCCTCAAGATCTGGGAAGGAATGACGTTCGCCGAAATCGCCGACGTATTGGGTAAGTCGCCCAATACTGTTGCCAGTCGATATCGATACGCGATGGAAAAGTTGCAGCAACAACTTTGCCATCTGGTTGAACATACAAGTCAAAAAGTTACCACCGAAACGTAGTTCTGCTCGGGGCAAATGCAGAACGGCAGAGTCAACCAAACACACACTCTGCTAAGCCGAACGCGCAAAGCGTTCAAAGAACAGGTAAAGCAATGTCCATTGCGACTGAAAAAGATGACCAACAACCTTACGAGGCTGAAGAGCTCGTGAGATCACTTGGCGATTTGCCAAACGTGTCGGCAGAGTTGCGCTCTCGTGTTTTGCTGGCGGCATCACAGGCTGCAACCGATTCAAAGCGGCAGCGTGGATGGGTCATTGCTGCCGGGTTTGCTGCCACATGTGCTGCGGCGGTTCTGGCGTTCGCATTCTTTGGCGGTGGTAGCTATCCAACAATCGATCCGATGGCTGATCAAAATCAGATTTACAATGGTAATGAAACCATTCCGCCTGCTGCCGAAGAGACGATCAACCAAACTCTCCAAGACCAGCGCGACGTAATCTCCAGCGGAATGCTGAAGTCAAACGGCCTGATCAAATAACAAGCGTTCCGCTTGACCGTGTGCGGCGGCGATGTTGGTTGGTGTCACT
>JBGCDN010000304.1:0-10037 GCA_045105495.1 Planctomycetaceae bacterium | reverse complement strand
CGTCGAGAAGATTTGTCATTGAGACTCGAACGGATTCAACATCATCAACGACGACAACTGATTTCAAGCTATTCACGCCTGCTCCGGTAAGTCGAACCGAAATAGAGTGGTACGATCGCCGGGAGACACACTGATCTGGCCACGGTGGTTTTGAATAATCCGTGAGCAGATGGCCAGTCCCATCCCGAGCCCATCCTCTTTGGTGGTGCGGAATGGAGTAAAGAGTTCTTCGGGAGGCAGTGCAAGTCCCGCCCCGCAGTCTTCGACTTCAACAACAACCTTCGATGATTCTACCTTCGTTCGAATCCAAACGAGGCGTCGTTCTGGTTCCAGATCTCCGATCGCATCGAAGGCGTTTCGCAGCAGGTTGACCATGACTTGTTGGATCTGAACCTGGTCGGCCTCAATCGTCAAAGAACCCTCGCTCAGTTGCGGATTTACGCTGATTTTGAGTTTGCGGGTTTCGAAATCAATCAGCTGCAACGTGGCCATTACGATCTCGTTCATGTCGACTCGATCGCTATCAGGCTCAGAATCTTTCACAAATGCGCGTAGCCGGCCGAGTATCTCTTCCGTATGGCGAAGGCCGCTATTGACAATCTCAAGGTGCGAGTTGAGGTCGTTAGGGTCGAGTGTTCCAGACGAACTTCGCTTCTGGATAGCCGCGACTGTGTTCGCCATTGCCTGTAGCGGCTGACCAACTTCATGAGCGATTTCGCCAACGACTTCACCCATCAAGGTCACGCGGCTCATGTGGGCGATTTGACGATCGAACTGCCGAAGCTGTTGTTCAAGCTCGGCCATCCTGCTTCGTTCTTCCTGCAGTTCTTTCGCGATTCGATCGCGCTCCACCGCGAACCCAAGTGCTCTCAACGCGCGTTGGTCGAGGTAACTTTTTACCAGGTAGTCCTGGGCTCCGGCTCTGATGACGTTGACGCCCAGTTGCTCACTGTCCATTCCGGTGAGGACAACGATTGGAGTTTCCTGCACGTGGTTTTGCAGCGTCTTGAACGTGTCGATTCCGGAGCTGTCCGGGAGGCCAAGGTCCAGCAGGATGAGGTTGAATTCTCCTGCGTCCAGGGCTTCCATTGCCTGTTCAAGGGTGCTGACGTGAGTCATGTTGACTCCCGCCGGCATGAGCCTCGCAATCGCTTGCGCGTCGGTGGCATCGTCTTCAACAACGAGGAAGTCCATGGAGGGAGGCTCTCTTGCAGGCGGTGGCGTGAGCTCAAAGAGGAGACAAGCAGCTTTTCCAGAGATCGCTGAGCTGACGGAATCGGTTCAAAACCGGTCCGAGAACGCCGCAGTTCCTAACAGTCGAACCGCGTAGGGATTTCGTAACGTACACCCTAACACATCCATTCGCACATAACCGGATAGATTTGAACGTATCCGATTCCCAGCCGATTGGCTCGCACGTCGATTGTGCCAGAGACGCTTTTTACAGGTGTTTGCGGCCGCCGCACTGCCGCTTAGCGAGACCTGAAAGTTGCACCCCTATCTTGTGGCATCGACGCATTCCACTCAACTAGTCGCCCCGCGAGACGCTGAACAAGAGCTGGGTGGCGATCGGCGACATCTGTTGTTTCGCCTGAGTCCTCTTCGAGATTGAAGAGCAGGGCGTCGCTGCCGTCGTACTCGCAGAGCAGCTTCCACTTGCCGTCGCGCACCGCAAGGTCTGGCAGGTCATCGACTCCATAGAACCGATCGCGATCCGGCGGACGTCGGAAGTAGAGTGGCTGTTGCCGTGATGCTGTCGAGTGGCCGAGAAGCACAGTGCTGAGTTCCTCGCCGTCGAATGTTGTTTCTTCGGGCATCTCAACTTTCGCAATCCGAAGGAGCGACGGAACAAGATCGATGGCAGAAAACACGGAAGTCCGATTCACGGTTCCAGCCTTCGATGCCTGAATGAGTCCCGGGCCCCATGCAATTAAAGACGATCGGACACCGCCTTCGAACAGCATAGTTTTGTGGCCCCTCAGTTTCCCGGCGGAACCGGCGCCGGGTTCTGGTCCGTTGTCGCTGCAAATGAGGATCAGTGTGTTCTGACGAAGCGTTTCATCGTCGCGAATCAAGTTGAAGAGCGTCGCGAGTTGCTCGTCCATTGTGTCGAGCACTCCGTGGTAGAGCTTCCGTTTCGAACCATCGCCTCGTCGCGCTTTTGGAGGGAAGAAGGGTGAGTGGACGTCGTCTGGCCAGAGATTGATGTAGAACGGTTTGCCCGCTGACTTGGATCGCTTAACGAAATCGACGGCAGCTTCTGTGAATCGCTGAGTGATGAGCGAGCGGTCTTCCCATCGAATTTCGCCTCGTCCCAATTTGTCGCTTCCAAGCGTATGGCGTTTCGGTTCTTTCCCGTCATAGGCGTCCTTAAGACCCAGTACGCGCGGGCCAAGACCTTCGAAGTTGGTTAGTGATTCGTCGAATCCGTATTCGGTAATGAGCGGTGCTTCGCCGACATCTCTTTGGCCTCCCATATGCCATTTGCCAAAGTGCCCGGTTGCGTAGCCGGCGTCCTTTAGGAGTCTCGAAAGCATCGGAGCCTTCAAATCGAGCCACTGCGCGATTCCGCGTTCGTTGTTGATGCGGCGGTTGCTGAGGTAAGACGTAATGTTCCAACGCGATGGATATTGTCCTGTCGAAATAGCGACTCGCGATGGCGAGCATATTGGCGAATTCACGTAAAACTGTTCGAATCGAATGCCTTCGCTCGCAAGCCGATCGATGTTCTGTGTTTGCACCTCGCTGTTGCCGAAGCAGGAGAAGTCGGCCCATCCCATGTCGTCAATAAACACAAGAACAATATTCGGATGCTCGGCCAATGCGACTGGCATAGCACAGTGCACGGTCAACATTAGGAATGCGAGATGACGCAGCATGAGAGTCGCTCGGATGGAATACGGAAAGCCGAAGTATAGCAGGTTAGATATTGCCCTGACTTGCCACCGCTGTGCAGACTGCGCAAGCTAGGGACTCGCTAAAGCGTGCTATCGCTTAGTTACCTTCGCCGAACGGGCCTCGGCATCTCTGTACCAAGAGGCATGTAATGACGAGACGAAGAAGAAGATGTAGCGTGGTTCCGTCCGAGGCACTCGAGTCTCGGGCACTTCTTTCCGCGGTAGGTAGCCTGGACCCAACCTTTGCGACGGGTGGGTTGCTGGTAGGTACTGTAGAAGGAGCCGGAATAGACGTCGAACTCCTGGATGATGGTCGAATCATCGCTGGTGGGCTTGGTGTCGACGGAAGCGCTTTCCTGGTCCGACTCGAAGAGAACGGCGCGATTGATACAACGTTTGGTACGGATGGGTTTTCTGACCCTCTGGACCTCGGATTTCTCGGGGACATAGAGATCCTCGACGATGGAAAGATTCTTGCTGTCTCTTCTGATGGGCAAGAGCAGCGAACGTCGTCTCTGCAGCGTTTCAACTCGAACGGGTCGCTCGATACAACCTTCGCCGATAACGGCACTCTCGAGTTGCCGGTGAACTCAGAGCTTCCGGCTATTGAGGTTGATTCATCTGGCCGAATTCTTGTTCTTGGGTCGCGATCGTCGAACATCGTCGGCGTGCCAACAAGTATCAGAGTCCTTCGGTTCAACGCAGACGGGACACCAGATACCACCTTCGGGACCAGCGGCGTTACGGAGTTGTCGAACGACGGACTGTTCGATGGTGATCTCGAAATTGATGCAGCGGGCAACATTCTTATTGCGGCTGGAAGCTTGTATCGAGTTGACGATAGTGGCCAACTCGACGTGACGTTCTCTGACGATGGTGTCGTTGGTTCGGGCGAGATCTTTCTCGAAGTCGAGGTTTCGGACACTGGCACGATTTACGCCGCCGGTGAGGTAGGAACGCCAGGGAATGATGGGCTAGTAGCCTCTTTCGACGCGAGTGGAAATTCGCTGGCGACGGCCACAATTCCAGAGAGTCTTGTCACCACGGTTAACGTCTTGTCTGATGGGAGCGTTATGGCTGCAACCGGCAGCTATGGTGGAGCAGAGGGTGAGGGGCAGGTCTTCCGCTACGACGCAGATCTCGTTCAGGATACTGTCTATGGAACACCCTCGGCCGGGCTCGAAACCGCAATCTTGAATATTGAGATCGATTCCAGTGACCGAGTTGTTGCTGTTGGTTGGGGCCAACAGATCAATTGGTTTGTCGCTCGGTTTAATGGTGGAAACCAGGCACCGGAAGCCAACGACGACGCAGATTCAATTATCGAAGACGATGATTCTGACACTGCTGATGGCAACGTTCTGACAAACGACGTTGATGCCGACGACGATCCACTGATAGTCAGTCAGGTGAACGGCGACGCCGCTGGTGTTGGCAGCAGTCTGGCAACGGACTACGGATCGATCGTCATCGGTTCTGATGGTTCGTACGAGTACACACTCGATAACAGCAACCCTGCAGTGGACGGTCTGACCGCGGGTCAGACTCTCGTCGATACGATCATCTACACCGCGGCAGACGGACTTGGTGGTGAAGACACGGCGGAACTCTCGATCACGATCGAAGGTGCCGACGCCCCGATGACACCGCTGGATCAGGTAAACGACCTCATCGACGATGTCGAGAATCTCGCTGAGAACGGCGACATCTCGGGCGGAGCTCGAAGGGTTTTGGTCAGAAGACTGAGCCGTGTTGTCAGAGCTCTTGAGCGAGGTCAGACCAATCGGGCGATCGCAAACCTGCGAGTGTTCCAGTCGCAGATCGTCTTCTTGTACGTCTTCAACCAGATTGAGCTCGCCGATGCTCAAGAGCTGTTTGGGATAGCGAACCAGATTATCAGCGAACTGTAAGGCCTTTCACGCGATGCCAAAAATGGGGACGACTACTTGTGTGGTCGTCCCTTTTTCATGCGCGATGTGGTCAGCAAATTGACCGCTGGTGACTGCGGTTCTACAGTGACGGTTCACAGTTCCGTTTCACACGAAGGTGCATCGCCACGATGCTAGCGAAAAGAATTATTCCCTGCCTCGATGTCCACGAAGGGCGTGTGGTGAAGGGTGTGAACTTTGTTGACCTGAGAGATGCCGGTGACCCCGTCCAGATTGCTCGAAGCTATGAAGAGCAGGGGGCGGACGAGCTTGTCTTTCTGGACATCACCGCAAGTCACGAACAACGCGACATCATTATCGATGTGGTGCAGCGAACGTCGGAAGTCGTCTTCATGCCGCTGACAGTTGGTGGTGGTATCCGAAGTCTCGAAGACATTCGCGTGTTGTTAAAAGCGGGCTGCGACAAGGTCTCTATCAATTCATCTGCTGTTACCGATCCTGACTTCGTGCGCGAAGCTGCGTTGCGGTTTGGAAGTCAGTGCATCGTGGTGAATATTGATCCCAAGCGTGTCGAAAAGGACGGGCAGGAGTTCTGGGACGTTCACATCAATGGCGGAAGAAAACCGACCGGCCTGCAAGCCGTAGAATGGGCTCAGCGAGTGGAAGAGCTTGGAGCGGGTGAGATTGTGCTGACCTGCATGGATGCTGACGGAACCAAAGACGGCTACGATCTGGAGATTACTCGTGCTGTTGCCGATGCTGTGAAAATACCTGTCGTGGCAAGCGGTGGAGCTGGTTCGCCCGAACACCTGTTTCAGGCGGTTACCGAAGGCGGAGCCAGTGCGGCGTTGGCTGCCAGCATTTTCCACTACGGCACGTACACAATCGAACAGACAAAACAATACCTTGCAGAGCGTGGCGTTCCGGTAAGATGGAACCCGGTCATCAACGGCTAATGCAGTTTGCAGAATCGAATTCAAGTTCTGTCCGCTTGGAAGACAGCTTCTGCAGGGAACACCACTTAGTGGTCTAACTCGAAACGGAAGTAGCAATGGTTCGTGCGAGCGACTGGGTCAAATCGACTTTTGACCCAACAAAAGATATCGAGATCAACAAGATCTTCCGGCTGGCCATCAAGCACGAAGCGTCGGATATTCACCTGCAAGTTGGTCGGCCACCGGTCTTCCGCATGTCCGGTGGACTGCGTGAGCTCGACATGGCTCCCATCACCGAAGAGATGATGGTCAAGCTGACGTTCCCGATGATGGATCAGCGTAACCTCGACATCTTCCACCGAGACGGTGGAGCTGACTACGCGAAGATCGTTGATCTGCAAGGCGACCCATGGCGGTTCCGAGTGAATCTCTTCACGCAGCTTGGCCTGATCGGAATGGTCGCTCGTAAGGTCGAACGATCGATTCCGCCGTTCGAGGGCTTGTACCTTCCCGATGGGATGGAAGAGCTATGTAAGTTCGACCAAGGGATGGTTCTGCTGGCGGGGGTTACCGGTTCCGGAAAAAGTACGACGATTGCGTCGATGCTGAACTGGGTGAACCAAAATATGAACAAGCACATTCTGACGATCGAAGACCCGATCGAGTTTGTGTACACGTCAGACAACTGCCTGATCAACCAACGTGAGATCGGGATGGACGTGGTCGATTTCCACGTCGCCATGAAGCACGCCGTTCGTGAAGACCCAGACATTATGCTCGTGGGTGAAATGCGTGACCGCGAAACATTCGAAACCGCGATCCACGCCGCTGAAACGGGTCACCTTGTCTTCGGAACCATTCACGCGCCGGGTGCTCCGGGAACCATTTCTCGTATTCTTGACCTCTTCCCTTTCGACATGCACAAAGCCATTCGCGCGAGTATGGCGATGAACATGAAGGCCATCGTTGGGCAGAAACTTTTGAAGACCGTGGTCGACAAACCAAGTCGAGTTCCCATTGTCGAGGTCATGAAGTTCAACCCAACTGTGCGTAAGCTGGTTATGGAAGAGCGAGATGAGTCTCTGTTTACGGCGATTCAACTGGGTAAAGACGAAGGGACGCAAGCCTTCAACGACAGCCTGTTCCACTTTGTTGACAACGAGATGGTAAGTCGCGAAGCGGCGTACGAGATCTCTCCAAACGTGGAAGAACTGAAAATGATGATCAAGGGAATCGCGGTTAAGGGTACAGGAATGGTGTAGGCGGCAGGCTTGAGCGCTTGCATACTGCACCTCTGACACGTCGATTCTCTGAGGTCCGCGAATGCGCGGATCTTGTTGGCACGGGCTAAACGAGCGACAAACAACCCGCAAACCATGTCATCACCCTTCCACAGTCTTCTTGCTGAATCTGACAGTTCGAATCGAGAGGCTGAGTCGATTCTGAACGACATTGGTTTCGAAAATTCTCAAACGGCGTTGAAGCGATTTCAAACTCTAGGCCAGATTGGTGGCAAAACAGCCGTCGCCGATTGCCTCCCGATGCTCTGCGCAATGTTGCGAGATGCTCCTTCGCCCGACGTGTCGCTTCTGAACTTCGAACGGTTCGTTGGTTCGGCCAGTGATCCAAGTGAACTCTGCGAATACCTCGCTCAGGTTCCACGCGGGATTGAGATTCTGGTTCGGTTGTTCGTGGGAAGTCAGTTTCTGACTGAGATTCTGATTCGGAATCCACACTACCTACGCGAACTGACAGTTCATCAACGCATCGCCGACTTCAAGAACCGGCAGGCTTTTCTGGCAGAGGCCAGCGGGAAGATTGCTGCGTCGAATGCAGACGATCCAATGGATGTCCTGCGGCGGTTTCAGCGATGGGAACTGTTACGCATCGGCGCCTGTGATGCGTTTGGCTTGATGGATTTGCGTTCAATCACCCAACAGCTCTCGCTTCTGGCCGACGCTGTTGTGCAAACAACGTTGGATGTGATCGCGACAGACATGCAGCTTGATGTGTCTGACTTTGCGGTGGTCGCACTTGGAAAGCTTGGTGGCAAGGAGCTGAACTACAGCTCGGATATCGACTTGATTTTTCTCTCACGATCTGAGCCGCAGAAGTTCTGGCAGCTCGGGCAGAAGTTCATCAACGCCTTAACCGTCACGACTCAAGAGGGCTTCCTTTACCGCGTCGATATGCGTCTCCGTCCGTGGGGTCAGTCGGGAGCGCTAGTCAATTCTGTTGAAGCGCACCTTGATTACCTCTCGAAGAATGGTGAGTTGTGGGAAAAGCAGGCGCTGTTGAAGGCGCGGTCGATTGCTGGAAATAGTGAAGTAGGTCAGAGCTTCATCGATCAGTCTGCCGGGATTGTTTACGGTGCCCGAGCGGAAGATGTGCGGCTGGATGTGTTGCAGTCCAAGGAGAAGATTGAAAGCGAACATCAGGAATGGGGCGATGTGAAGTCCGGCAAAGGATCACTGCGAGACATTGAGTTCACGACCCAGTATTTGCAGCTTGTGAACGGCCGCGATCTGCGTGACGTCCGGTCTCCAAATACCTTGCAGGCTCTTGTTCGACTCGCCGATTTTGGTTTTCTGCATGCTGACGAATATCGCATTTTGACAGACGCTTACGGGTTGTTTCGAACGATTGAGCATTCGTTGCAGTTGGTTCAGTCTCAACAAACACACCGACTGCCGTCATCGGATCGCAAGCTTGGTTGGCTCGCCAGACGGATGGCGTTTCTGGATGCAGACCAGCTGCGTTCGCACTTCAACGAATCGACAACGCAGGTGCGTCGGATTTTTGATAAGTACGTGCGAGCTGGCGGGTCGGCTGGTGAGTCTCGGTTGTCAAGCCCGTGTGTCGAGACGACTCATCGTCGCAAGATGGGAAAGTCCTACACGGACGTTTTTAGCGAATCACAGATCGCAGATCATGCGCAGCGTTTGGACGAGGTTTCGTCAGAACGTCCGGTCATTGTTTCTGTCGATTCGTCTGCAGATGATGACGCAACCTGGCAGCTCACCGTCATTGGGCGTGATCAGCCCGGCTGTCTCTCAATTATCAGTGGGCTGATGGTGGCTCATGGAATTGATGTCTTGGATGGGCACGTCTTCACCGGAATCAAGACAGAATCGACTCCCGGGAGAGCACGCCGATTTGTGAATACTTTTCGAGTTCGTCATGTGGGAGAGACTGACGTAGCCGACGTGTTCGAGGCATACGAAACGGAATTGGTTTCAGCGATGTCGCTGGCCTGCGATGACCAGCATGATGAAGCCGCTGCCAGTGTTCTTCGACTCGTCAGCCAGCGGGCCGTGCGAGCTTCGGTTCCGTTGAAGGACACGATGCCGTCGGTTGAGATTGAGGTCGACAATGTCAGCAGCGAAGACTTCACCATCTTGCACATTGAGTCGGCAGACAGCATTGGCTTCCTCTACGAACTGACGAATGCGCTTACGCTGAGCGGTGTTCACATTGAACAGGTTCAGCTCCGAACAATCGAGAATCGTGTTTTCGATACGCTGCACGTAACGCATCGAAATGGTTCGAAGATTACAGCCGATCGCAGTCTTCAGGAGCTCCGCGCGGCGATCGTGTTGATTAAGCACTTTACGCATTTACTGCCCAAATCCCCGAGTCCACGGCGTGCGTTGCGGCAGTTTCGCGAGTTCTTAAGTGAACTGTTTAAACGCGACGATTGGGTGGAGGATTTGTCGTCGCTGCAACGCAGTGAGGTGTTGGATGCATTGGCTCAGTTGCTCGGAGTGAGCAACTTCTTGTGGATGGACTTCCTGCGACTGCAGCACGAAAACCTCTTCCCAGTGGTTCGTGATGTTGCAGATCTGAAAGAACCAAAACCAAAGCAGCAACTGTGTACGGAGCTTCATCGCGAACTTGCTGATGCGAGTGAGGCAGAAGAGCGGCGACGCCTGCTGAATGCATTCAAAGACCGAGAAATGTTTCGCGTTGATATGCGTCACATTCTCGACCATTGCAATAGCTTCACGCGGTTCGCCGCAGAGCTGACAGACGTTGCCGACGTTGTGCTGCAAGCGGGGATGGACTTCTGCGTTGCTGAGCTTGCTGCAAAGTATGGTCTGCCCCAAACAGCTGACGGTAAGCCATGCCGCATCTCTGTTTGTGCTTTGGGCAAGTGTGGTGGGAGAGAACTTGGGTTCGCTTCCGACATCGAATTGATGTTCATCTACGAATCCGACGGACGAACGTCAGGCGAGAAGTCGATCTCAAATTCTTCGTTCGTTGAGAAGCTTGTCAGCCGGTTCTCAAAGTCCATCGAAGCGCGGGAAGACGGGATT
>JBGCDN010000303.1:0-9435 GCA_045105495.1 Planctomycetaceae bacterium | reverse complement strand
ACGTCCGTGTCAAAGTGGCGCCACCAGGTCCGGATGCATCGTGCGATCGAGTTACTTGGCGACAACGAATCTGTAACAAGCGTCGCTTATTCTCTCGGTTTCGAAAGTGTGAGTGCGTTTATCCACTCGTTTAAACAGTGTTTTGGGGAGACGCCGGGACAGTACAGAGTCAAGTGAGTAGGCCACAGGCATGTGCTGTGATTGCTGCTGTTTAGTTTTCCTTCTTTGGTATCACCTATTCACGCATATCAAACGCGTAGCACGCGGCCTCGCGATCGTTCCGCACGAGAAACAACGAACCAGCTAAAACAGGATGTGTCCACGTCCGACTCGCAAGTGCCTTGAATCGTGAGAGTTCTTTGAAGGCGGTTGGTTTGGCTTCGACGAGAACAACGTCGCCGTTCTCTGCGAGGATAAGCAGCGTATCGCCAGCGATGATCAACTGGCCGTGGCCGTAGCGACCGCCTTTCCATTTCCGCTCGCCCGATTCGAGGTCGATACAGGTGAGGATTCGCTCGTCCAGTCCGTAAGCAAAGTTGCCTGAGACCACAATGCTGGCAAACTTGGACTTCAAATTGAGGCTCTTCCAGAGTGGTGCGACCTCGATGGTCTCTCCGGCAGTTTGAAGTTCCAGCATTTTGCAACCCCGCCCATAACCTGCGGAAATCAAAACCCGATCTCGTTCGCCAGATGTGAGAGGAACCGGTTGGCATACGTTTACGAATTCAGTCGATCGTTCTCCGAAGGGAGACGACCACAGAACTGCGCCAGAGCTAACGTCATGGCCCACGATCGCAGTACTCCCAAGTGTGAGCAGCTGATGGCCACAACTGAATCGCGCGAGATGTGGGGAGGAATAGCAGATCGTTGATTCACCTGCGGACCAGTGTTTGTTCCCGGTCAACAGGTCGAATGCCATCATTGCGCATCCGTCACCACCGGGTGTAACAATGACCGTGTCATCGACGATCAACGGAGAGCCGGCCGATCCAAACACCAGTTCTTCTCGTGGCGGCCTGGAGAGTTGGGCACTCCCAGTTCCTTGTTCCATCTTCCAGATTCAGGCAGTTCAGTAGCCCCGTTGCACCAAGAGTAATCACTCGATTTCCATCCGAAGCCGGCGTTGCTCGAGGCCCATCGCCACAGGTGATTTCCCGAAAAGCTGCCTCGTCAGTATGGGCCCACAGTTCCTCTCCGGTCAGCACGTGGTAGCAAACAACAGCTTCCAACTCGCCACGTTGTTCCTGCGTCACACATCGATCACCAACGACGACGAATGATGACCAGCCTCGGCCGACTGGTCGTCGCCAGAGTTCGGTTGGAGCTTCACTCTCAAAGTCGCGAATGACCAGCTTTCCTTTGCCGCGGCCAGATCGATCTTCATTTCGAAACCCAAGCCAATCCGCTCGAAGCAGTGAGTCGCCAAGAGGCAGATGTTCCGGAGTCCGTGCGTGTGGCCGGTGTTTCGAGGCGAACACTTCCTCCGCCGTGGGTTTCCAACTCCAAACTACGATTGGTCGACCATCTCCCATAAATCCGTCAATGCGGATAGCTGCTCGCACGCCGAGTTGCAGCAACAAGACGACTGCGACTGTTGCGACCTGGCCACTTCGTCCGAACCGGGAATGCGTCCGTACCCAGACATAAGCCGCTACGTTGCCAAAGAGAATGACGGCAGAGATGTTGCGAGCCGGGGAACCACCTATTGGTGTCAGACCGGAGTGAGCAATCGCGACCACTCCAGCCACGCTCAGTAGGACTATTAGAACCAGCCCACGGTAGCGACGACGCTCTCCCGTTGCGGCCGCCTTCACGCGATCACATCCTCAACAACATGCCCGTGCACGTCGGTCAGGCGAAAGTGTCGGCCCTGGAACTTGTAGGTCAACCGTTCGTGATCGATGCCGAGTAAGTGGAGAATCGTTGCCTGGAAGTCGTGAGGGTCGACTGGCTTTTCTGCGACGTTGAAGGCGAAGTCGTCGCTGGCTCCGTAGGTGTGGCCGCGTTTGATGCCACCGCCGGCGAGCCAACTGGTAAAGACGTACGGGTGATGGTCGCGGCCGATCGGAGAGTTGGGACGCTTTTGCATAAACGGTGTTCGTCCGAATTCGCCGGACCAGACGACGAGTGTGTCTTCCAACAGACCGCGTTGTTTGAGGTCTTTAATGAGCCCCGCGCACGGTTGGTCGGTGTCTTTGCACTGGATCTTGAACTGCGTCATCAGGTTGGCGTGATGGTCCCAGCCAGCGTGGAACAATTGGATGAACCGTGTTCCCTTCTCGGCCAGTTTGCGAGCCATCAAACAGTTGTACGCGAACGATCCCTGACGATGCACATCGGGGCCGTATAAGTCGAGTGTCGCCTTGGTCTCCTTCGTGAGGTCGGTCATTTCGGGGACCGACGCCTGCATCTTGTACGCCATTTCGTACTGAGCGATTCGCGTTGCGATCTCGGGGTCGCCGACTTGATCGTGATGCATGGCGTTGAGTTCACCAAGCCCATCCAGCAGCGATCGTCGTGTCTTGCGGCTCATGCCTTTCGGGTCGGACAGGTAGAGAACCGGATCGCCCATGCCGCGAAACTTGACGCCTTGATACTTGGTCGGCAGGAAGCCGCTGCCCCAATAGAAGTCGTAGAAAATCTGACCGCACGATGCTTCTTTGTCTCGCGATGTCATGACGACGAAACCAGGTACGTCAGACGATTCGGTGCCTAGCCCATATGTCAGCCATGAGCCCATGCTTGGTCGGCCGGGTTGTTCTCCACCGGTCAGGTAAAACGTGATCGCCGGTGCGTGGTTCACCTGGGTCGTATGCATCGACTTGATGAAAGTGATGTCGTCGACAATCGATCCCGTGTGTGGCAGCAGGTCGCACACGGGAGCCCCGCATTCTCCATGCGGGCGGAACCGAGTAATGGATGGCAGTACGGTCTTGTTCTTTTGGCCCTGCGTCATCGTGCTGAACCGACGACCTTTGAGAAAGGAATCCGGCAGCGGTTTGCCGGCCCACTTCGCCATCTCTGGCTTTGGGTCGAACATGTCCAGATGCGGTGGGCCACCGTTCATCAACAGATAGATGACGCGCTTGGCTTTCGGAAAATGATGCGGCAGATCGGGTAGGCCGCCGAGTCCTGGAGCTGGTAAAGGATTTCCGTCTGAAAAGACTCCCGACCCTTTTGCATCATCACCAAGTAGTGATGCGAGCGCTGCGGCACCGATGCCGGTTCCTGCTCGACCGAGTAACTGGCGACGGCTGAGATTGCGTTGATGTTCGGTAATTGGGTTCATGGTCGACCTATGTCGCCGACTGAGGCCCTCAGTCGGTTCGTCGCAAAGCGACGACTCTGTGCGCGGTGCCGACTGAGGGCCTCAGTCGGCTACATTTCTGTCGTTCGCCGCCAACGTGGAGTCGGCGGCGGGTAGTTCACTCGCGTGTGATCACTTCGTCCAGGTTCAAAATTAAATTGCAGAGGCCGGTGAATGCTGCGACTTCGGTCGCGTCGAGTTTCTCGTTGCGTGGTGCTTCGCCGGTCGAAGATAGAACCTTTGCTGCGTTCCGGTCGTCCGAGTATGTCGTCCTAAGCGTCGCCAGTTGCCGAGTGAGAACTTCGACTTCGCGAGCCGAAGCTGTTCGCCCACTCGCATGTTTGAAGGCGCTTCGAATTCGTTCTTCATCGTTGTCGCTGGACGAGAGTATTCGTTCTGCGAACACACGAGCCGCTTCGACGTACGTCACATCGTTCATTGTTACGAGAGCATGGAGTGGCGAGTTGGTTCGCGGCGGCTTTACTTCGCACGTTTGTCGTTTGGCAACATCAAAGAACGTTGTTGGCCCGACAATGCGTCGCCAGAATAGATACAAACTGCGACGATAAAGACTGTTGCCAGCATCCCGCTTGTATTTGATTTTCCCGAACGTGGCTTCTGCCCAGATGCCTTCTGGCTGATACGAATTCACAGACGGGCCGCCACGGTCCCGATTCAACAAACCACTGATCGCCAACGCCTGATCGCGAATCATCCACGACGGCAGTCGGAACCGAGGCCCCCGCGCGAGGAGTCTATTGTCGGGGTCGTTTGCGTATGCTTCGGCGCCCGCTTCGGACGACTGACGGTACGTCGAGCTCATCATGATCTGCTTGACGAACCGCTTTACGTCCCAACCTGATTCAACGAAGTCCACCGCGAGCCAATCCAGCAGAGCAGGGTGAGTCGGACGTTGCCCCTGCACACCGAAGTCTTCCGGAGTTCGAACCAATCCCGCTCCAAAGAATGTCTGCCACAACCGGTTCACCGTCACGCGGGCTGTGAGCGGGTTCTCTGGATCGACAATCCACTTGGCCAGCGTTAATCGGTCAACGTTTTCGGTTCTTGGCGGTTCATTCAATCCCCGCACAACTGACGATACGACCTTGCGATCTCGCTGATTGTAAATTCCAGTCTTCAGCACAAACGTGTCGCGCTTCTTACCGTCAGCCATCACCATGACCTGCGGTAATTTTGATCGAATGCTGTCACGCTTCTTCATCGCCGCGCCGAGATTGTTGACCCACTTCACGTACTCGGGGGCAGTTCCGTTGTAAGTACCTTTCCAATATCCGAATCGCTTTGGGTCACGCTTCAGAACCGGCTTCTTTAGTTCGTCTCGAAACTCTTTCGCGAGTCCTTTTGCCTTTTCGGCTTCACCAGCAGACTTGCCTTCTGGCCGTGGAAAGAACTTGACTTCGAACCCTTCGATTCTGTTTGCCAATTCGCCCATGCGGTCCCGAAGTTGTTTTAGTTGCTGGCTTGCAGAGGCATCGGTGTAAGCAACAACGGGCGGCGTCTGACCGTTCCCACCACCACCATTGACCGGCGTTTGATTGAACACCGCAAACAGCCCGTAGTAATCGTCCAGCGTAATTGGATCGTACTTGTGGTCGTGACATCGCGAACATGTCATCGTCAGTCCGAGCCAAGTCGTTGATGTCGTCTCAACCTGATCGAAGATGTACTCGACACGATTCTCTTCCGCGATCCGGCCACCTTCGCCATTGATCATGTGATTGCGGTGGAACCCGGTGGCAATCTTTTGAGCCATCGTTGCGTTCGGAATCATGTCGCCCGCAAGCTGTTCGACAGTGAACTGGTCGTACGGCATGTTGTCGTTGAACGCATTCACCACCCAATCGCGCCATGGCCACATGGTTCGAGTTCGATCACCCTGATAGCCGTTCGTATCGGCATACCGAGCAATATCCAGCCAATCCCAAGCCATGCGTTCGCCGAAGTCAGGCGATGCAAGCAGGCGATCTAGAGCCTTCTCGTACGCGTTTGGCGAAGTGTCGGCTATGAACTTATCAACTTGCTGAACCGATGGCGGCAAGCCAGTCAGATCAAGAGACACGCGACGAATCAACGTTCGCTTGTTTGCTGCATCCATTGGTTGCCGCTGCTTTGATTGGAGCTGCGACAGTACGAACCGATCGATGTCGTTGCGAACCCATCCGTCTTTATCTTGAACGGCAGGTGGTTCTGGCTTCACTGGTTTCACAAACGCCCAGTGCTTGCCCCATTTCGCTCCACCATCAATCCAGCGACGAACGATGTCTTTCTGCCTGTTCGACAACGAACGCTTGAGCGCCGGCGGGGGCATGACCTCGTCTGGGTCGTCGCTCAGGATTCGCCGCAGCAGTTCACTCTCGTGACTTTTTCCTGCGACGATGACTTCACTGTCTTCCAACGCACCGGCAGCAGTATCAAGTCGCAGATCGGCTTCACGAGTGCCCTCGTCCGGCCCATGACAATGAAAACAGTTGTCCGACAGAATTGGCAAAACGTCCCGTGCGAAGTCGATGTCTTCAGTCGGTAAAACAAAGCAGGTTGCAAGCAATAGCGCGTTCATGACTCGATTGTACGCGATTTCAGCAGGTCACCGCAGCACAAAAGAGAATGATGAAGCTCGCCCGGCCGCAATGACTCATCAATGAGAATCGAATGATTCGCTTGTTGCTGTCGAGTCGAATTGGTTCGACGTGTACTCGATCGCTGCAGTCAAACCTTGGCCTATGCCATGTCAACGACAAACGGCACGTAGAACGTCATGGCAGCGTGGATACACAGCGTCATCCAGAACGCAAGCGGTTCCTTTTTTCGACACGCCATATGGCCGAGGCCAATGCTGCCATTCGGCCCACCCTTTGCCGGGATAGAACCAGTGAAAGCAGCGATCAGCAGCCCTGCTGGAAAGTACAGCCACAAAAGACACAATAGGATATTCACAGGCCTTCTCCGACGAACCAATCTACGTGGCGTGACGCTGATGGCGACACCTACGATCTCGCCCCATTCCAAAGCATAGGTCGAAAATCAGTCGTTCGAGGGAGAGTTCAACGCTTTTTAGCCGCGTTCTTCTGCCCGCCCGTTTCGCTCAGGTGTGTGTCAGTACTCCACCAGGTCAAAGTCGATGGTGGTCGCAGACTCAAGTAGTTTCGTCATGGCACTCTCGTCGCAATCGAAACCTTTTGCATCGGTCTTTGCTGCCGGCTTGTAGTGCTTCCCGTTTCGACTTCGATGATCTGCTGAAACAAGAAACATCTCCAGCGGTACCGGGACGCGAAACGAGTATCGCCCGTTCTTGTCGGTGATCATGCGGCCGACAGACAACCCACTGCCATTCCCCTTCGGCATCTTGTACGCAGCCATCATTGTGTCTGCGGCTGGGGTCCCATCCTGCCAGCGAACCGTGCCGGAAACGACAGCAGACTTCGAAGTTCGAAGAATTAGCTTCTCGCGCCCAGTGTCCATGTTTCGCGCGACGGGCAACATGACAGGAGCAGGTGTCGGTGATGTGAAGTAGGAACCATCCAACAGTCGGGCTCCAGACGTTAGCCGAAACTGATACTCGCCTCGCAGTGGTGGCAGCCGGAACCGTCCCTGCTTGTCGGTTCGTACCGCGGGTTCGAAGGGAATGGAATAGGCTCGAACTCTACCTGTCTCTTTGCTGACTGCCTGGACGACCACATCGGCGGCCGGCTTGCCATCAGGGCCGCGAACAAAGCCCATCGCAACAGAACCGTCCTTAAGGTTGTATCGAAGGTTCTCCGTCGTTTGATTCGGCGCGAGCTTAAACATGGGGGAGTGAGACTCGCCATAGATCCAGAACGACTTGGTCCCGGCTTTCGGTAGCAGCAAAGAGAACTCACCGCGGTCATTGCACGCGTATTGTCTTGTTGCCCACGCGCCGTTGCGAGAGTCTGAGTGATGCAACCGAAAGCGAACTCCCTTCGCTGGGTTCCCTTGTTCATCGACGCAAACACCAGAGACGGCGTAGCCGCGTGGCAACGTGATTGTCGGCTGGCGGGCCTTCACGGTGGTTGTTGAGTAACCATGCCAGTTCCAGGAACGCCACGGAACCAGGTCGGGAGCCGATGCTTTGACCACGACCACTAAAGGCCGATGCGAGAGAACTGGAAAGTCCTTCGTGAGTAACGACCATGTTCCATCTTCACTTGTCGTGACTTCTCTTTGAAAGACCGGCTTTTCAACGAAGCCACCGCCGGGCGGAAAGAGCTGCATATCGAGCGAGACAACGACTTTGGCATCCGCAATCGGCTGCTTGTCTTCGTTCTGAACGAGCCCCATGAAGGCCTTAGGCCACTTAACCGGAGCCCGTTTCTGAGCGTCAGCCCAGTCCGGTAGCTCAACCTCTTGAGCGACGACCGGTTCAGCACAGCAGCCAACAAGCAACGCAACAACGACCAGCCTCATACGTTCGACTCCAAAACACGTGGAGCCGAATCGTACCTCGGAGTGCTCGCGCGAACCAAGTGTCGGGCTAGCTGTCTACTACGCAACGACACTAGGTGGGCCGTAGTTCGTGAGTCCTCGGTCCGAATCACTTTATCACGCACATTACCTCATCCGCCCCTGACTTTACGTCAGGGGTTCAACGGCTTTTGCACTACTCGAACAGCAGTCGGACTGATGTAGTGCAGAAGCCGCTGAACCCCCGACATGAAGTCGGGGGCGGAGCTGAAAGAAACCAAAACAGCCTCGCCAAGAGGCAAACCATATTTAGTGATGCATCGTCACTGCGCCGTTTGTGAGACGGGTCCCTGGCAAGGATCTCCTCAGTCAGGCGGCGTGAGTGCTTTGTGTTTGTTCCCCATTTTTCTTGACTTCTTTTGAAAGGAGAACCAGTGGCTCAGGGGACTACTCGTAACAAGAAGTTGCACATCAACGTCGGAACCATCGGTCACATTGACCATGGCAAGACCACACTCACGTCCGCGATCCTGCGCGTTCAGGCTCAGAAGGATCTGGCTACGTACAAATCGTACGACCAGATTTCCGCTGGCGGCATCGTGCGCGACAAGAACAAAACCGTGACCATCACGGGAGGTCACGTCGAGTACGAAACCGACACCAGGCATTACGGCCACATCGACTGTCCAGGTCATGCTGATTACATCAAGAACATGATTACTGGTGCAGCTCAGATGGATGGAGCCGTGTTGCTGTTGTCGGCCGTCAACGGTCCGATGCCGCAAACCCGCGAACACGTGCTGCTCGCTCGTCAGGTTGGAGTGCCCAACATCGTCGTGTTTATTAATAAGTGCGACCTGGTTGACGACGTCGAACTGATTGAACTCGTCGAAATGGAAACGCGTGAGTTGCTTTCAACTTACGGGCTCGACGGCGATTCAACTCCGTTCGTTCGTGGTTCGGCCATGCTGGCTCACGACAACCCGACGGACCCGGATCACGTGCGGTGCATCGATGAACTCATGGACGCACTGGACACGCACATTCCGGATCCAAAGCGTGACATCGACAAGCCATTTCTCATGCCGATCGAAAACGTTTTCGCGATCGAAGGCCGAGGTACGGTTGTCACGGGATCGGTCGAGCAGGGTATTGTCCGCGTGGGCGACCCGGTTGACATTGTTGGTCTGTCTGACGAATCGCGAAGCACGGTTTGCACCAGCATCGAGGGCTACAACCGTATCCTCGATGACGGCAAAGCCGGCGACAGCATTGGCTGTCTGCTGCGTGGAGTGCGTTACGATGAAGTCCATCGTGGTCATGTTTTGGCCGCGAAGGGAAGCATTGTTCCGCGAACGCAGTTTGAGGCGGAGATTTACGTTTTGAGCAAGGAAGAAGGAGGACGGCACACGCCATTCTTCAGTGGCTACAGTCCACAGTTCTTCTTCCGAACCAGCAACGTAACCGGCGTCACCGAAGTCCTAGGCGACGCCGACATGTGCCTGCCCGGCGAAGGAGTTCGCTTGGGAGTCACACTAACTTCGCCGGTCGCCTTCAACGAAGGCGACCGCTTCGCAATCCGAGAAGGCGGCCGAACCGTCGGTTCGGGCGATGGCGGGGCAACTTCCAGTTGCATCCGGGATCGGTAGGCACGCTGGGATGCAGTTGGCCTGGCGTTTATGCCGCCA
>JBGCDN010000302.1:0-8717 GCA_045105495.1 Planctomycetaceae bacterium | reverse complement strand
CCGATAAAGGCGGCGGAGTTTTCCTCGCCGCATCGTCAACGGGATCCGCGTTGATCACCAAGTCGACATTCAGCAACAACACGGCAAAGGATCGCGCCGGTGCGTTGAATGTGGAACGGCCAACAGTGATTCGCAATTCGACCTTCACCGGTAACCGAGCGGACTCTGACGGAAACGGTTCTGGAAACAACGGCGGTATTTTTGCAGTTGCGGACCGACTGACGATGCACAACACAATCGTGGCGGGCAACTTCAAAGGCACGGGGACAACACCCAGCGATCTGGACACCAACGATCTCGTTTCCGGTTCGTCTCACAACCTGGTCGGGTCAGCCGTCGGCGGCAGCGGTGGTCTTGTCGATGGCGTCGATGGCAACGTTGTCGGAGTGGATGGTTCCGGTACGATCGACATCAACACGATCCTGGACACGACGCTTGCCGACAATGGCGGCCCCACGCTGACGCATGCACTGGTCCCTGGCAGCCCCGCAATCAACAACGGTGATAATGCTCAGGCTCTCGATAAAGACGAAAATACGCTGACGACTGATCAGCGTGGGACGGCCTTCGATCGAACCAAATTCGGCACTGTCGATGTTGGTGCAGTCGAAGCACAAGACGTCGACCCCGTCTTCATCAATGCCGCTGGTGTGCTCACCATTCTGGGGTCACCGGAAAGCGACACGGTGACCGTCACCGCAGGCGCGACGACGACCACTGTCTCTACCGACTTTACAGACGACGATTTCGAGTTCGCCAACGAGGCCTACACCAGCGTTCGAATTGAAGGCGGACAAGGCGACGACAACCTTTCAGCCACCGTATCTGTCCCCGTTGAAATGCTCGGACAAGGCGGAGCCGACACACTGACCGGCGGTGAAGCAAACGACACACTCGACGGAGGCGAGGGCGACGACATTGTTGATGGGGCCAATGGGGCCGACAGCCTATTCGGCGGTGAAGGGAATGACAGTCTGCTTGGCGCTGCCGGGAAAGACACCGTCTTTGGTGGCCCGGGAAATGACACCATGCGGGGCGGCGGCGGCAACGATCGGTTTGAAGGTGAAGCGGGCGACGACATTGCCTTCGGCGATGGCGGGAAAGATTCACTGTTCGGCGGCGACGGCAGTGACAGCCTTGAAGGCGGCGGCGCAAACGATCGTCTGTACGGGAACGACGACAACGATACCCTCATCGGCGGACCTGGAAGCGACTTTTTCTCAGCCCATGACGGCGACGATTTACTTAATGGTGAAGCCGGGAAAGATACCCTGATAGCCGGAGATGGCAACGACGAACTGATCGGCGGCACCGGTTCAGACTCAATGTCTGGCGGCAAAGGGAATGACACGCTGACGGGCGGCGATGGCAACGACACACTGCTAGGCAGTTCCGGAAAAGACTTGCCGCGAGGAGAAGGAAACTCTGACAGTCTCAATGGCGGTGGCGGCCGTGATGAACTGATTGGAGCATCTGGTAACGATACCCTCGTCGGCAGTAGCGGCAACGACACTTTGTCTGGTGGCGGCAATGACGACTTCATTGCTGGCGGGTCTGGAAGAGACCAATTGCTCGGCGGTTCAGGCAACGACACGCTCAACGGTAGCAGCGGCAACGACAACGCAGTTGGCGGCAGTGGCGACGACGAGTTCAATGGAGGATCTGGCAACGACACGCTAATCGGCTCAGGCGGTAGCGACGTTCTTAATGGGAGTACTGGCAACGATCTACTCATCGGAAGCGGCGGAGCAGACACGCTTAGCGGTGACGGCGGCAATGACGCACTATTTGGCGGACCTGGCGTCGATTCAATCGCTGGCGGCGACGGTGAAGACTTGCTGGTCGGTTACGGTTCCACGATGTCAGCCAACGACTTCGCCGCCGTTCATGCCGAATGGACCTCCAGCAACACGTACCAACAGCGTGTCGATAATCTGCGTGATGGTTCTGGCACGTCAGGTGGTGGAGCAAACGGCACCGTCTTTCTGCCAGTGGTGCTAACAGAAGATTCCGCAACCGATCAACTACTGGGGATGAACGACCTTGACTACTTCTGGGGCACGGCGCCCGAAGTAGATGACCTCTTCACTGGAGAACTTCGAGACCAGATCTAGCAGGATGCTGAATAAGTCGCACGACTCTCCCGAGTCGTGAAGGATCCTTGCGAAGCATAGCTCGGAGCGTTCTACAAACGTGGTTCTTCTGAGATGTTTGTGGCTGGACCTACCAAGTCCCCTCTCCCCGCGAGTGACTGTCGGTTGCGATAGAGTTGAAGTTCCGGCGGAGAGGGGCACAACGTGACGCTGAAGGCCAGCGGATGATCGGCAGCAACACTCAACGGGTTGTGTCCGTCGCTCGTGCAAGGAAGGTGGATAGCGGGTGCCAGACGGCGACCGTAGAATGGTTCCCTTCTGTACCAGGCGACCGGATATCTCGACCATGAAGCGACTCGCACTCATTGCACTTTTCATTCTGCCTGCTGGCACGCTTGCAGAAGAGCGACCCAACATCCTTCTTCTTTTCGCCGACGACCAGCGCGCCGATACCGTTGGAGCGTGGGGGAACCCGAATATCGACACGCCGAATATCGACGCACTAGTTGGGCGTGGGTTTAGCTTCAAACAGAATTACTGCTTCGGTTCAAACTCCGGCGCGGTTTGTGTTCCTAGTCGAGCCATGTTGCACACTGGCAAGCACTGGATGCATTCGAACAACCAGATGAAGGGCGAAACCACGCTTGGCCAGCTACTGCAGACGGAAGGCTACAAGACGTTTTGCACCGGCAAGTGGCACAATGGGGCTCCTTCAATTCTGAAGAGTTTCGAACACGGCAAGGCGGTCTATATGGGTGGCATGTGCGACCACATTCAGGTTCCGCTTCAGGATATTGAAGGTGGAAAGCTGGTTAACAAGCGATTCGGCGATGGATTCTCCAGCACACTCTTTGCCGATGCGATGATTGGCTTTATGGAGAACCACAAAAGCGACGAACCATTCTTTGCCTACGCCGCGTTCACTTCGCCGCACGATCCTCGGCAACCGCCTGAACCGTATCGACAGAAGTACTACGACAAACGTCCGCCGCTGCCCGCAAACTTTGCTCCACAGCATCCGTTCAACAATGGCTTCATGACCGGCCGTGACGAAAGCCTCGCTCCGTGGCCGCGACCGAAAGATGTCGTCAGCGATCAACTGGCTGAGTACTACGGAATGGTCGAACATCTGGATATGGAAATTGGCCGTGTCATCAAGGCGTTAGAGGCAACAGGAAAAGCAGACAACACGATCATCATCTACGCAGCCGATCATGGGCTCGCGATGGGAAGTCACGGACTGCTTGGCAAACAAAGCGTCTACGAACACAGCATGCGGTGCCCGTTAGTGTTCGTCGGAGATGGAATTCCCGCCGGCAAGTCAACCAATGCGTTTACATACCTTCTGGATATCTATCCAACCATCATGTCGCTGACCCACACAAAGCCAAAGCAGGCAATCGGTTTCGACGGTGAAGATCTCTCACCCATCTGGAAGGGAACCCGAGAGAAAGTGCGTGACGAGATTTACCTGCAGTACACCAAGCATCAGCGGTCAGTCCGAGAAGAACGCTGGAAGCTGATTCGGTACCCGCAGATCAACCACACACAATTGTTCGACTTGCAGAACGATCCGAACGAGATGAAGAACCTCGCTGAATCAAGCGATCACAAAGCTCACGTCGATCGACTCATGGAGAAGCTTGCAAACTGGCAAACCGCATGGGGTGACGATCTGCCGCTGACCAGCGACAACCCAAAACCGAAGGCAATGGATTTCACGAATGCCAAACGCGTTCCGGATCGCTGGCAACCAAAGTGGATTCGCGACAAGTACTACGGTGGCACTCAACCGAACGAAGGTAGCCAAAAGCAAATCCGCAAGATGATGAAAGAGTTTGGTCAGAAGTAGCGAAACGGATGGTTCAGCGATTGTGCTTTGAATCAAACCACAATCGCCACGAACGCTGATCGAAGCCAAAGTCCTCGCCGGTCAAAGCGACCAGACTGGCGAGGACTGCTTCATTTCTATGCGGATACAAAACCTGAATTCGCCCGTTCGATTCTTCAATTGTCGCTTCCACAGCCCGGGGTGGGATGATGCTGGTTTGTAAAACGAGGTGAAGTTCTGCCGGGGTCAGGTCGTTCTTGTTAAGCAAGTCGACCGCTCTCTGTTGCACTTCTTCAGCCGCTGAAGGCCGAGTTGAATACTCGTGCAGAGTGATCAGTGCTTCGATGAGCATCTCAACTGAGTCGGGGTCATCGAATGCTCCCAGAGCAACGGCAGCACGCTGGACAACGTAGTAGTCACCATCGTCGAGAAACTGCTGCAACAACCGAAGTGCTGAATCCGTTTGCGTGCGCGGTATCGATTCAATCGCGGCAGTCCGGACTTCATCAGAACTATCGAGAATCGCTTGTTCAACCAGCGGCGCGAGAGCAGCGGGGTGCTTGATTTGTCCGAGAGTTCGAACGTAAACCATGCGAGCTACCGGGGCAGGGGATTCGCGGAAGAAGGACGTGAGTCCCGCCAGGGCCATCGGGTCGCGGATGAAATTCAGGTCGTTGAGAGCAGACTGGTTACCACTATCAATCGCGCTTGCCAGTTGGGAGATACGTCGAGTCCAGTCAGCCTGCTGTTCTTCTTCGGCCGCTGTTCGAGCAATGGCGTCTCTGGTTTGACGCGGAACATACTTTCGTCCCATCTTCACGTAGCCGCGTTTTCGGTTCTCACGAGCGGAAGTCGTCCAACTGGTCCCCACGCGTTTGTAACCAAGCAACCGCCGCGCTTTGATATGGTTTGGGTTGTGTAGCAGGACATTCCGGGCCTGCCATCGCTGTTGCTTCTTCAGCCGATTTGCCCGACACCAATCAGCCAATAGCCAATGCGAGTCGGCTGACTTAGGCAGAGCTTTCAAGCGGGTTTCGTATTCTTCTGCCAGCTTCGATCGGCGAGTCACAAAGTGCACCGTCTGCTGGCTCACCGTCACGATAGAACCGGCGACTGTTTGAATTGAAATCTGTTGTTCATCAACCTGTTGAAGAGAACCTCTTAGTTCGCCGCCATTTTTCAGCCGAATGACATCGGCCTGGGCAGAGCCAACAAGTAGCACCAACAGGGACACCAACCGCCTGGATCGAACGCGAGATTTCATTCGGTTGCCTCAGGCGAATGAGAAGCGAGGATTGCATCGACGATACCGTTCCACGAGTAGTCTGAAGCTTCAGCAGACACTCCGAACCCAGCCGCCCTGGCTGCCGCGGATGTCAGTGGGCTAATGGTGGCAATGCGAGTTGTTGGCGGCACGTTGATGGAGGCCAGATGCTTTGCCATCGCGGGGCTTGCGACGGGAATCCAATCAACGGTTCCTGCTTCAATTTCGTGCCGAACCGAATCGCTGATTGCGACATCATTCGATTCGTAAACAACAATCGGACAGCATTCGATTTTGTGGTCCGCAAGTTTCTCGACCAGAGTCCTCCTCGCTCGACTGCCGCAAGGCCAGATAACTCGGCGCGAAGCCCCCGCTTCAACCAACGCTTCTGCAAGGCCTTCGGCGTTTTGGTGTTCTGCAATCACATCGGCTCGCAGAGCGTACTCTGTCAGAACTTCGGCCGTTGCCTGACCAACAACTGCGATCTTCATCTTCCCAAGCGCTCGGGCGTCAAGGTCGAGTGCTTGCAGCTGTTCCATGAAGAACCGAATTCCATTCGCGCTGGTGAAAGCGATCCAACGAAATTGATCCAGATTCTGAAGTTGTTCAAAAGCCGGTACACCACAAACCTCAAGGAGCGGCGCGAGGACGGCTTCGCCACCGAGTTCGTGGATTCTCTCAACCGTTGGTTCCGCCTGATCCACCGCACGGGTGACAGCGATTCGCTGACCAAAAAGCGGGTTCAGTTCGAACCACTGCAACGATTCTCGCTGTGTCGCGCAGTCACCAATAATGGTTAGCGACGGGGCAACCAGTCCGGATTCGTGAACGCGATCGGCGATTTCGTTTAACGTGCCGGTCACCGTTTTCTGGCGTGCTCGGGACGCCCGGCTGACGACGCAGGCGGGCGTGGTTTTTGAAAGCCCGTTTGCGATCAGGCGTTCTGCTATGGAGCTAAGGCGTTTGAGGCCCATATAGAACACAAGGGTGCCTGGGAATTTCGCGAGCGCGGCGTAGTCCAGCATTGCTGGCTTCGCGGGATCCTCGTGTCCGGTGACGAACGCGACGGCTGAAGCCAAACGCCTGTGTGTGACAGATACCCCGGCGTATTCCCCGGCAGCCGTGGCAGCAGTCACGCCTGGGACGACCTCGAAGGGAACACCGGCTGCTCGAAGTGCTTCGGCTTCTTCGGTTCCTCGCCCAAAGATGTACGGGTCGCCACCTTTCAATCGAACGACCGTCTTGCCGGCAAGACCTGCTTCGACCAGACGCTGATTGATTTGTTCCTGCTTGAGATGCTTGCCATCCGGTCCCTGAACGCGTCCGGTTCGTTCTGCGACCGCGCGAGCGTGACGTAATAGTGATGGATTGACCAAACCGTCGTAAAGAACCAGATCTGCCCGTTCCAGGCAGGCTCGGCCCTTTAGGGTTAATAATCCGGGGTCACCGGGTCCGGCACCAACGAGATACACTTTTCCAATAGGCATGCCCGATTATTGGAAAACCACCCTTTGGCGGGAAGCAGGCAGCGATGATTTGCTACAGAACGCAAATCGCGGATACTTGGCAGCAGCCTGCTGCACCGGTGTGTGGCGGCCATGATCGGATGGTGGTGTTCGGATGGCGTGTCGCCGCGTGGGCGGTTTTGGCAGCTAGTTTGGCATGTGCCGCAATAGTAAGGAACGACCTTTGAAAGCTGTTTGCTTCGAAGCTGTTGAACGCATTGGCATCCGAGAGATGTCTACGCCTGCACTTCTGCAGCCGGGAGACGCAATTGTTCGCGTCGAGCTGGCTGGGCTATGCGGTTCAGACCTGCATCCGTTCTTCGGTCGTGAAGCGGGGTTGGATGTTGGCACGGTGATGGGTCACGAGTTCGTCGGACGGATTGACGCCGTCGGCGCTGGTGTGACTTCGCTCACCGATGGCGATCGCGTCTGCGCGCCGTTCACTACGAATTGTGGTGTGTGCCATTTCTGCATGCAGGGGCTGACATCGCGATGTTCTCGCGGAGAACTCTTTGGCTGGCGTAGTGCTGGAGAAGGTTTGCACGGCGGACAGTCACAGTACGTACGCGTTCCAATGGCCGATGCCACACTGATGAAAATCCCCGAGGGCATGGACAACGATACGGCTTTGCTGTTGGGTGATAATCTCAGTACGGGTTATTTCTGCGCGGACATGGCGAATGTCCGGCCCAACGCTGTTTTCGCAGTCATCGGCTGCGGAACGGTCGGACTTCTGGCCTTGGCGTGGGCGAAGAGGCTTGGTGCAGGTGACATCATCGCAATCGATCCTGTTGAATCGCGTCGGAAGGTCGCAGAGTCTTTGGGCGGCATCGCGTGCACGCCAGAAGAAGCCAGCAAAGTCGTGATGGAGAGAACATCGGGCCGAGGTGCGGACGGAGTGATGGAACTGGTTGGCCTACCGGACGCACAGAAGCTTGCGTTTGAAATCATTAGTCCCGGTGGAACCATGTCAGTCATTGGCTGTCACTGTACGCCGAACTTTGCGTTCTCTCCGGTGGATGCTTACGACAAGAATCTGACATATCGAACCGGCCGTTGTCCGGCGAGGCACTACATGTCAGCGCTGGTTGAAGACCTGGTCAAGAATCCGATGGATCTTTCGTGGTGCATCACACACAGGTTCAACATCGACGACAGCGAAGCGGCCTACCAAACGTTTGCTTATCGCAAAGACGGATGCATGAAAGCGGCACTCATTATGTGAGTGGAAGCGATTGCGATTCTTCCCTGCCAACAAGCCTGAATCGCTCTTGTAGTACAAAGGCTCCAGGCTGGTTTGAAGGGCATGGTACATTCCTCCGATGGATTGTGATTGCTCTGTTCCACGCAGGTAAAGGTTGCGGGCTACTGACGGTGAGCCCTCAATTCCAGACGTGGTTTCCCCGCCAATTGCTGCGCGAACTGGCTCGAAAGAGCGAAGAATAGCTTGGAAGCAATTGCCTGTGGCTGGTCACTTGCTTCCATCAAGTTGGACCACGAAAACTTCGAAGCCTTTGTCATTTTGTACTCGAAGGTTGGGCCACCCAGAAAGCAAGCGGGGGAATGTGTCGCTGAATCTTGACGGTCGGATGGGCCTCCAATCGTCGAACTCTCAACCGCACTGCGGCTTTGGCTGCAACTCCCGCTTGCTTTTAATTTTTTCATCTGCACGTGTTGCATTAGACTGCCGCTGAGCTGACTTGCGAAATCGCAACCATTTCTCGCGGCTATCCACGGCAGAATGATCGACCCACCTCATAATCCGTACCAAGTGTTAACTGATGTTCCGGACGAACTTGTCCGTACGGAGGTCTCGCTTGCGATGAAGATCTTCATCACTGCGATGTCAGTAGGCGGCGGTGTCATTGCATTTGGGGCATGTTTGGTTCTGTCAGTCTTAGTGAGTCACTACACCGGAACCGAAGCATGGGTTATCGGAGCGATCGTTTCCGTTCCTGCTGCATTGATTGCCGCCAATCAGTTGAACAAGTTTCTTCGCAAACGAATCGGCTGAACGTCGGTCA
>JBGCDN010000301.1:0-6232 GCA_045105495.1 Planctomycetaceae bacterium | reverse complement strand
TGGTCTGAAGCGGTGCTTCGCCGCGAGCGGAGGTTTTGCGGAGGCATGCGGATAGTCGTGGATCGCTTCGCCGATCCAACGCCTTCGGGAGCAACTTGAAGATTGCCTCAGAATCTTCTCGGGCCAACAAGCATGGGGCGTTGCACGTGGCCGAGTACAGACCGCGGCAGGCGGTGCTGTCTCCTCGATTTCTGACTCGAGCTCAGTTCCTCTGCCCTGAGCGTTTCATGCCGATAGCGTTGGATCGGCGGAGCGATCCACGACTTTTGCGGCGGCATACCGGTAGAGATCAGAATTGTTGTTCATGGGCAGCAGCCGTAGACTGGCACTCCCGCCGGATCGACCTCAGAGAATGCGCTGATGATTAGTAATCTGAAACATTGGAAAACAGACATACCTGCCGGTCTCGTCGTCTTCCTTGTGGCTATTCCATTGTGTTTGGGAATTGCCTTGGCGTCTGACGCGCCACCGCTCTCTGGAATTATTGCGGGGATCGTTGGTGGACTTGTTGTCACAGTGTTTAGCGATTCTTCGCTGGGTGTAAGCGGTCCAGCGGCCGGTCTGGTTGCGATTGTTGTGACTGCGATCACAGATCTCGGGTTCGAGCACTTTCTTCTTGCCGTTGTCCTCTGCGGAGTCATTCAGGTCGTACTCGGATGTCTGCGAGCGGGCACGATTGGTTATTACTTCCCGACGGCTGTGATCAAGGGCATGCTGGTCGCGATTGGGTTGATCATTGTGCTGAAGCAAATCCCGCACGCTGTCGGTTACGACAAAGACTACGAAGGCGACCTGGCATTCTTTCAGAAGGACGGGTTCAACACGTTCACAGAGATTGGTCATGCATTCGAAGCGCTTACGCCGGGATCGATCGTTGTCACGCTGGTGTGCCTGGCGATCCTAATTCTGTGGGAACGTCCATCGATTCAAAAGCAGAAGTTCGCCACCATTATCCAAGGACCGCTGGTTGCGGTTCTGACGGGGATCGGGTTGACCATTGCGTTCCGAGGGTCTGAGCGATTCATGTTGGAAGCTGAGCATCTGGTCAAACTGCCGACAGGGAGTTTCTTGAAGCAACTACAGTTTCCCAGCCTCGAAAAGATTGGTGATATCAGCATCTTCACAACGGCCTTCACACTGGCAATCGTCGCCAGTATCGAATCACTTTTGTGTGCCGAAGCGACAGACAAGCTGGACCCCCAACGCCGTCAAACCAATCTCAATCGAGAACTCTGCGCACAGGGTATCGGCAACTGTGTTTCCGGGTTGCTTGGTGGTTTGCCAGTAACACAGGTGATCGTTCGGAGTTCGACCAACATTCAATCGCAGGCGCAATCGCGGTTGTCGGCCTTTGTGCACGGGCTGCTGTTGTTGGTCTGCGTCGCTTCAATTCCGCAGTTGCTGAACCTGATTCCGCTGGCAAGTCTCGCCGCGATTCTGTTTGTCGTTGGCTATAAGCTGGCTCATCCGTCCAAGTTCTTGGGGATGTTCAAGCTGGGTTGGACTCAGTTTCTCCCCTTCTTGATTACGATTGCCGCGATCCTGTTTACGGATTTGCTGAGAGGTATTGGAATCGGCCTCGCCGCTTCAGTGTTCTTCGTTTTGAAGAACAACTACGTGCGTTCGTTCTGGATGTCATCTGCTGCCGACGGCGATCGAACCGTCCACACGATGACGCTGGCAGAGAACGTGTTCTTCATGAACAAAGGTTCGATCCAGTCAGCATTGAAAGAGATCGCCCCCGGTTCGAAAGTAGTGATCGACGCATCGGATACCGTCCACATTGATCAGGACGTGATCGACATCTTTAACGACTTCGAAACCCACGCCGAGTTCGAAAACATCGAAGTCGTTCGAGTCGATTTCCTAAAGGACGCCAAGAATACAGACAATCCTGCGCGAGTAGGGAAGGCCTTGAGCGGGCTGGATTCTGGGAATCCCCATTGAGTGGACTTCGGGCGGACTGAATGGGACGACTCGCCTCAAAGCAAGCTTCGTTCGTTGGTTCACGCGTGGAAGTTAGGCCTGGCTGGAGTACACTGGGCACGTGAAAATCTACGGCACGACGTCGTGGAAGAGGTTTCAGTGATTCATTCGTGGAAACGAAAGCCTCAGCGTTTCCTTGCACAACGATGAGACGACATCAGGAGTGGAAATGAGCTCAGCTTCTTCGGCCCCGAGTGGCCTTCCAACCAGTGCGGCAATTCTTGGGCACAAGCCCGGACTGTTCGTGCTGTTCTTTACGGAGATGTGGGAACGATTCTCCTACTACGGCATGCGTGCCCTTTTGGTTCTATTTCTGATCGCTAGCTTCTTCAACGATGGCTGGGGTTGGAGCCGATCGGAGGCGTTGGCACTCTACGGGTGGTACACCGGGTTGGTTTACATCACACCAATCATTGGCGGGTTCCTCGCTGACAAACTATTCGGCTATCGCCGAGCTGTTGTTCTGGGAGCGCTGGTGATGACAATTGGCCATGCGAGCATGGCGTTTGAAACGGCGACGTCATTCTACATTGGCCTGATCTGCCTGATTCTCGGCAATGGATTATTCAAACCGAACATCTCTTCAATTGTTGGCCAGCTGTACGACGACGAAGTCGAGAAACGTGATGCGGCCTACACCATTTTTTACATGGGGATCAACGCAGGCGCGTTTCTTGGAATTTTGCTGTGCGGCTACGTTGGTGAGAAGGTGGGCTGGAGTTACGGGTTTGGCCTTGCCGGCATCTTCATGTTGCTGGGCATGATTCAGTTCTTCTTTGCTCAGAACATTTTTGGAGAACTCGGTAAGAGGCCACAGTCGAAGGTGCAGCAAGCAGCTGCCAGTGAGTCCGACGCGAACGCCGTACCGGCTCACGTGGAGAAAGATCGAATCATCGTGATCGCGATCTTTGCGTTCTTCACAATCTTCTTCTGGTGGGCGTTCGAGCAAGCCGGCGGGTCTATGACGATCTTCGCCGGAGACTATACCGACCGCGTGTTGGAAGGCGGTCAGGCGACCGCTTTCAATATCATCAACACCCTGCTGACAGTTGTACCGCTGCTTGTGGTCACATGGGTTCTCGCCAAACTCTGCAAAGCAACATTCGGCAACTACGCGATATCAAATCTTTGCCTCATCGCCAGCTTCGCGATCATTTGGGGCATTGCCGGTTGGCTTATCCAAAACGACTTCGCCACCAAAGCCTACTCAGTCGCTTACACCGATTTGAACGGAACCCAACAGTCGGGCAAGGTAAGAACGACTGAAGATCTAACAGTCGGTTCAACTGTCAAGCTGAGCTACAACAAGAAGTACGAACTGTACGATCCAACGGCTGAAGGAAGTAAAGGAGACACCATCGCGGACAACGTTGTGAAGAACAAAGACGGCGAAATCATCGGAGCTCACTTCGCAACAAAGCTTGCCCCGGTGACGAAGGAAAGCCTGATTGGTCTCTTCTGGAAAGATAAGGCCTACAGCGAGCTGAACTTCACAACGAAGAACGGCACGCAAGTCACTCACAAGATGCCGTTACCGGACGGCTACGAAGAGGACTACAAAGAGGGTGGCGATATTCAGCTTGTTGTCAAAGACGAGATAAGCATCGCTGCTGAGGATGCGAAAGATACGATTGACGCAGAAGTACTGGAACTGAAAGACCAGGAAGTCGAAGTTGCTGCGTCTTGGTTTGGGATTCTGAATTCGTTCTTCATCATCGCGTTCGCACCTTTGTTCTCAAAGCTGTGGGAGAAGAACATCATTCGGTCTGGCGCCGTGAAATTCGCGATGGGATTGATTCTGCTCGGAATCGGATTCGGCGTGTTGGCGTTTGGATCGATGGGAATTCCGCTGGGAGCGAAAACGGCCTCGGTCAGCATGATGTGGCTGGTCCTTGCGTATCTTCTACACACGCTTGGTGAACTGTGTTTGTCTCCAGTTGGGCTGTCGTACGTAAGCAAACTGGCACCGGCTCGGCTTGTCGGGTTGATGTTTGGAATCTGGTTTGTTGCGAACTTCATCGCGAATACGGCCGCCGGTCAAACGGGTAGCTACATCGATCCGATCGTTGAATCGCAGGGCATGTCTGTGTTCTTCCTGATCTTCACAGTCATCCCGATTGCTGCTGGTATCGTGCTAATCTTGCTCAAGGGCAAAATGAAGGCAATGATGCACGGCATCGAATAGTAATCCTGCTCTTGCCGACGAAACGAAAGCGTTCCGCACTATTGTGGGACGCTTTTTTCGTTTCAACGGTTGGCGGATGCGGCGATGACTGGTTGCAGGGGCGTGGAAGTTCGTGACGGTTGAAGTACACTGAATGGAACCAAGCCTCGCGTCAGCTAGCGACCTCATTCGTTCGAGTTCTTACCGCAAGACGGAAGCGACCAACCACAAACTCAGCCCGGAGCAATATCCTAGATGGCCACCATTGATCACTCGCAGCAGAAAGAGCTTTTCGGTCACCCGACCGGGCTCTACACGCTGTTCTTCGCCGAGATGTGGGAACGCTTCAGTTACTACGGAATGAGAGCGTTATTGATCTTCTACATGATCAAAGGCTTTCTCGGATACGGTGACACGCAGGCCTACACGGTTTACGGTGCCTATACCGCTCTCGTCTATATGACACCTTTCATCGGAGGCCTGCTCGCCGACAAGCTGCTCGGTAAGCGGCTGGCTGTCGTGATTGGTGGATTATTGATGGCAGCCGGCCACCTACTAATGACCATTGAAAGTGAGTGGCCATTCTTCTTCGCGTTAGCCTTACTGATTGTCGGTAACGGCTTCTTCAAACCAAACATTTCGACAACAGTCGGATCTTTGTATCGCGAAGGGGATACACGGCGAGATGACGGGTTCAACATCTTCTACACCGGGATCAACCTCGGTGCGGCGATGAGTCCCCTACTGTGTGGTTACGTCGGTGAAACCTACGGATGGCACTATGGATTCGGACTCGCGACGATCGGCATGATGATCGGACTGGCCGTGTTTGTGATGCCGAATATTGTCACGCAGCTTCTGATCGGCGGTGGAGCAGTAGCTTCAGCTGTCGGCATGTTGATCTTCCGCCCCGACAACATCTATGCCATTGCAATCAACGTGTTCGTCGCGATTTGTCTGGTTATCTCAGCCGTCGCAGCAGTAATGGCTCTGTCACGGGGAGGACTGCCGAAAGAAGCTGGTGGACGCCCGGAAGGGAAAGATGCATCGAACGACTGGAAGGTCTACTTAGGCATCGTGATTGCAGTTCCAGTATTTGCCCTACTGGTGTCTGGATTCTCTCCATTCACGAACCCACCAGCTGATGCTGAGGTGAAGACCAAGGATCAGCTGCTGGATGAACGCGTTGAGTTCCTTACGAAATTCAATGTCGATGCTGAGACAGTCGACAAGGTCCGCTCCCATGGCATTACCGTCGAGCCAAAACTGCGGGGTGAGTCCTACCAACTGATTCCAAAGGACACGATTGAGAAAGTTACTGGCGAAGACCCGGGGTTCGTAGGAACGATGGCTGGGATCTTTCTGGAGGAAGTTAGTAAACCCGCCGGACTGGTTCTCACACTGCTTGGTCTCTTGGCATTCGGCTATTTGATTGTCGAAACATTCAAACTCAAAAAGATCCAGCGCGAGCGGATGATAGCTGCGTTGATTTTGATCTTCTTTCAAATGCTGTTCTTCGCCTTCTTCGAACAGGCTGGAAGTAGCGTCAACAACTTTACGGACCGCAACATTGACCGCGTTGGTGAGACAAAAGCGGTTACAGAAGACATGGTGGGGTCAACCATTAAGATTGAACCTACCCAAGCTCAGCTTGGATTCGTGTTTGATGAAGGCGGCAGCGCCTTTACAAACTCGGACCTTGATGAGATGCGCAAGATCATCAAAGAAGTTCCGAAGCTGGACAAGATTGAGATGGACTGGAAGGTGTCTCAAGAGAATGTCGGCATGGGGATTGCCACAAGACTTGACGAACTGCCCGCTTCAATCTTCCAATCTTTCAACGCCGCTTTCATTCTAGTCTTCGCACTTCTGTTCAACTGGCTTTGGGCTCAGCTAAGAAAAAAGAACCTCGACCCAAGTGCTCCAGTGAAGTTTGGGCTCGGCCTAATCCAGCTTGGCCTCGGGTTTGGGGCGTTTTGGATGGGAGCTCAAAACTGTGACAATGTGGGCATGGTCGCGATTAGCTGGCTGACAATTGGAATCGTTTTCCAGACAACCGGTGAGTTGTGCCTGTCGCCCGTT
>JBGCDN010000300.1:0-7704 GCA_045105495.1 Planctomycetaceae bacterium | reverse complement strand
AACAACCTCTCGCCAAACTGCGAACAACCCAATTGGAAATCAGTCTGCGGGCGGCAGAGGCTGAACTCGCCACTCGCGTCGCAGCACTTGAGGAACTCAAGAACGGTGCTCGACATGAAGAACTCGCTCAGGCGGCTGGAGAACTGGCAGCCGCTGCGGCCGTAAGATCCTCGACGAAGTCGCGATACGATCGAGCTCGCAAGCTGTACGCGCAGAAGGCAATGAACGACGAACAGTTCCAGGACACGGCAGCTACCTACGAACAAGCTCGAGCTCAGTTTGCCGCCGCGCAGGCGAAGCACGACCTCATGAAGAACGGGGCTCGACCAGAACAAGTGGCAGCAGCAGAGGCTCGCAAAGAGTTTCAGGTCGAGCAAGTAAAGCTCATCGAAGAACAGATCGCTCGCCACACCGTGCGGGCGCCGTTTGCTGGGTTTATATCCGCAGAACACAGCCAGGTTGGGCAGTGGCTCGGCCGAGGTGATCCCATCGTGGAGGTCATTGAATTGGCTGAAGTCGAAGTCGAAGTGTTCGTGTTGGAGAAGTACCTTTCGAACCTTCGAACCGGCAAGCAGGTTCAAGTCGTTGTTCCGGCGGTACCGAGCAGCTTCTTCACCGGAGTAATTTCGAACATTGTTCCGCAGGCTGATTTGCGGTCCCGAAGTTTCCCGGTTCGAGTTCGTATTCGAAACGTCATTGAAGAGGCGGGGCCAGTTCTGAAAGCCGGCATGTTGTCACGAGTTCAAATGCCACTGGGCGCACCGGGGAGGTCGCTGCTGGTTGATAAAGATGCGGTGGTGCTCGGTGGACGCGAACCACTGATCTATGTGTTGGACCAGCGCGTTGAGGTTTCGGGAGAAACGAAAGTTTCCAAGGTTCCCGTGCAGCTTGGCGTGATGGATGAAAGCCTTATTCAAGTGACTGGCCGCTTGAAGGCCGGCGACCAGGTCGTCATTCGCGGGAACGAGCGATTGGCAGATAAGGAACAAGTTCGAGTTGTAAAGATACGGCAGACTCCAAACGTAGCAACGGCCGAGCAGAAGCCTACTGAAACTGCAAAGCCAACGACTGGAATCGGGTCATGAGCCTGATAGAAAGCTTCGTTCGGAACCCCGTTAAGGTCAGTGTTGGCGTCTTGCTGGTCGTACTTTTTGGTGCGATCTCGTTAGTCAAGATGCCGAAGCAGCTGACACCTGATGTCGAAAACCCAGTCATCACGATTTCAACCCGCTGGCCCGGCGCGAGTCCGGCGGAGGTGGAACGTGAGATTATTTTGGCTCAGGAAGAAGAGCTCAAAGCGGTCGCCGGCGTCAATCGAATGTCGTCGCAGAGTTCCGATTCCCGATGCGAAATTACGCTCGAGTTCGAGGTTGGAACCGATCTCGAAGAAGCTCTGTTGAAAGTCAATACGCGGCTACAGCAGGTTCGTGAGTATCCGATCGATGCCAGCGAGCCTGTGATTAGCTCGTCAAACATTTCCGATCGACCGATTGCAAGATTCGTCATTACAGCTCGACCGCCGGAACCGGAAGAGATCGCTGCATTCGCTGCCAAGCACCCGGAACTCAAGAAGCAGCTCGATCGAATTCAGACGGCGATGAACCCGGGCCTTAAGGTGTTCCGACTTCGTCAGCTGAAGAAGGAAGTCGGACACGAGTACCCGGACTTGGATCCGTTGGTCCCCGAAGAAATTGACTTCGAGCGGATGCAGCGGTTCATGGACAACGTCGTTGAAGCGCGGTTCGAACGTGTCGCGGGTGTGGCTGACGCGTACGTTTATGGTGGGCGTGAAGAAGAACTTCAGATTGTCGTTGATCCACAAAGGCTTGCCGCCCGAGGCCTGACTGTCGGCGATGTTCGTTCTGTGTTGCAGGGCCGCAACAAGGACACGTCGGGTGGAACCATTGAAGAGGGCAAGCGACGCTGGGTCATTCGAACCCTCGGGCAATTCCGCAGCGAACAGGATGTCGAAGACCAAATCCTCACCGTCCAAAACGGCGCACCGGTCTATTTGCGGGACGTGGCGGAAGTTCGCGTCGGGTTCAAGAAACGCGAGAGTATCGCTCGGCGTTACGGAATCTCCAGCACCGGTTGTGCGATCAATCGGGAATCGGGTGCGAACGTTTTGGCAGTGATGTCCGGTTTGGATATCGCCACCAAAGAACTTAACGAAGGCCCCCTGAAGCAGCGCGGCATTCAGCTGTATCAGTACTATGACGAAACAGACTACATCTACTCTGCGATTGGTCTGGTTCAGCAAAACATCTTCGTCGGTGGTGCTCTGACGATGATCGTTCTCATGCTATTTCTGAACAGCGGATTGCGAACGATTCTGTTCACTCCGTTCATTGCAGCATCGGCAGCAGCGGCGGCTTACATCTCGCCATGGTTCTTTATTATCACGCTAATCCTGATTGTGATTGCCGGCTTCTGGCTGTCACGCGGCGCATTGGTGGTGGGATTGGCGATTCCGACCAGTATCGTCGGAACGTTCCTGCTGCTGGGGCTCTTCGGGCGTTCGCTGAATGTGATTAGCCTGGCCGGTATGGCGTTCGCCGTGGGTATGTTGGTCGACAACGCTGTGGTGGTTCTTGAAAACATCCACCGCCATCGCGCGCTTGGCGAATCGCCACTTGGCGGTGCAGTGAACGGCACCAAAGAAGTCAGTGGAGCCGTGCTTGCTTCGACACTCACGACCGTCGCCGTGTTCCTTCCGGTTCTGTTTGTCGAAGAAGTCGCCGGGCAACTCTTCCGCGACATCGCACTGGCGATTAGCTGTGCTGTTGGCTTGTCGTTGTTGGTTTCCGTTGCGGTGATTCCAACCGCTTCGTCTCGACTGTTTCGGGATCGTCGCACGCCTTCGGACGATTCAAAATCGGCATCCAAAGAGACTTCTGCAGCAACCCGATTTCTGCAGAACATCGGGAACTCCATGGTCGGTTCGATTGTTGGATTGAACCGCTGGATTCAGGCTGGATACGGTCGGTCTCTGGCCGTGATCGCATTGTTGGTCGGCTTGTCGCTGGGACTGGCTTACTGGTTCTGGCCGAAGGTCGAGTACCTGCCGGAAGGCGATCGCAATTTCATCTTCGCGTTTATGTCGCCGCCACCCGGCTACAACATGGACGAGTTGATGATGATGGGCGAGAAGGTCGAGAGCGATATGCAGTCGCTTTGGGACGCAGATCCGGACGATCCAAACCCGCAAGGATTGGCCAAAGACTTTCCAATCATCCACTACTACTTCTTCTTCGCTCGCGGTAAGTCCGTGATGCTGGGCTTTCAGGCTCACGATCCACAACGAGTGGGCGAGCTTATTCCGTTGGTCAACGAAGTCGGAACCCAGTTTCCTGGAACTCGCTGCCGTGCGTCTCAGTCGAGCTTGTTTGCTCGGGGAATGGGAGCAGGCCGTAGCATCGACATTGAAATTACCGGGCCCGATCTTGAAACGCTGATCGGGATCGGTGGTGATGTCCTTGCGAATGTTGAACGCATCCTGCCAACCGCTCAAGCAAGTCCAGAGCCAAGTCTTGACCTTTCGAGCCCCGAGGTTCATCTCGAACCCAAGCTAACTCAGGCCGCGGAGCTTGGTGTCGATGCCACGCAGCTAGGATACACCGTCGATGCTTTGGTAGATGGAGCTTACGCTGGCGACTACTTCGTTGGCGGCGAGCGAATCGACATGTCGATCGTTGGTAGTGAGGAATTCGCAAGCCGAACACAAGATCTTGAGAACCTACCGATCGCAACGCCAACCGGCCAACTGGTTCCACTCGGCGCGTTGGCGAAGGTGACGCCCGGTAGTGGACCGGAACAGATTCACCGTCGTGAACGACAACGAGCGATCACAATTTCTGTTTCGCCCGACGAAACAACACCGCTGGAAGAAGCGATGGATCTCATTACTGCCGAGATCATTCAGCCAATGGAAGAATCCGGCCGACTCGAAGGCGGGTATTCAATGCAGCTGTCCGGAACCGCCGACAAGCTCAAACAAACATGGGATGCTCTGCGTTGGAATCTGGTTCTTGCACTCGCCATCACATACCTGCTGATGGCCGCTCTGTTTGAATCGTGGCTGTATCCGTTGGTCATTATCTTCAGCGTTCCACTGGGAGCTGTTGGTGGCATTGTGGGTCTCAAGGTGCTGAACCTCTTCATCTATCAGCCGCTGGATGTGCTGACGATGCTGGGTTTCGTAATTCTGATCGGAACCGTTGTGAACAACGCAATTCTGATTGTACATCAGTCGCTGAACTTCATTCGCGAAGACGGCATGAGCCCTCGAGAAGCAATTCCGGCCAGTGTTCGAACTCGTATTCGTCCGATCTTCATGACGACTTTGACAACGGTACTTGGATTGTTGCCGCTGGTTGTTTTCCCAGGTGCCGGTAGCGAACTGTACCGTGGCCTTGGCAGCGTTGTGCTTGGTGGAATGTTGATCTCCACCGTATTCACGCTGGTACTCGTGCCAACTGTGTTCGTGCTGGCAATGGATCTCCGCAGCGCGGTCGCCCGAATGCTATTCAAGACGCCGGCACCGGTTCAAAAGACTGAACCCGCCAGCGTTTGAGTTGCAAGAGACGGGTTCCAGTGCGATTGGTGCGTGGTAGAATTGAAAAGACGCGTACCGTCTGCCTGTGGTGCGCGAAGGATACCACCATGCCGATGCACGATTGGACTAAGGTCTCTGCCGGGACTTACCACGACTTTCACAATTCGTGGATTACACACCTCAAAGAAAGCCTGAATGCCTCGCATCTGCCCGAGCCCTACTACGCGCTTGGAGAACAGCGATCAGGTGACTTCGGCCCTGATGTTCTGGTCCTGCGAACCAACGATGAAGACGCCACTGGAGGCACTGACAGTGACTCTGTAGGTAGTGACCTCGTTGCAACTGCAACCACGCCGCCCAGAGTTCAGATTGCCCAAGAGGCCGTTGAGGACATCGTTTTCCTGCTCATGAAGCAACGTCACATTAGTATTAGGCACACTAACGATGACAGAGCGATCGCCATCATTGAGATCGTGTCGCCGGCGAATCGGCATTCGATAGAAACACTGAATGACTTTGCTGACAAAGTGGTTTCATCCCTGCGGGACGGAATCCATGTCATGGTCATCGACCCATTCGCACCGGGACGGCACGATCCGAATGGGATTCATGGCTTCATTTGGGAACGCATGATGGCGGGCACGTTCGAGCAGCCTGAGGATTTACCTTTGACGTTGGTGTCTTACTGTTCTCGACGTCGGATCAAGGCGTGGGTCGATCCGATTAAGGTAGGCGCGAAATTGACCGAGATGCCCTTGTTCCTCACACCAGACCATTATGTTCCGGCTCCACTTGAAGAGAGCTACCAGAAGGCATGGGCTGGCGTGCCAAAACAATGGCAGCGGGTGATTCTCGAAGAGACGGACTGAGCGAATTCGTCACCCGATGCGGACAACCGTCCGGCCAGTAGCCGTGCCGTTCATGAACGCTTCGAAGGCTTCCGGGAGCTGATCGAATTCGATTGTCTGGCTGGCGATATCATTAAGCTTCGACGGCTTGAGATCAGTTGCCAGGCGTTCCCAAACCCGAAGACGAACATCGCGCGGCGTCTCGACAGAATTGATCCCCAGCAGATTCACTCCGCGAAGAATGAATGGCATAACCGTTGTGTGAAGCTCGTGGCTACCTGCCAAACCGATGCTGGCGATACTGCCCCATTGCTTCATTGTTCGCGTGAGCCACGCCAGTGTTTCTCCGCCGACGCTGTCGATGGCTCCCGCCCATCTGGCTGCTTCCAATGGGCGACTTCCGTAGTCGACTGCGTCTCTTGGAAGCACTTCCGACACACCAAGTGGTGTAAGAAGTTCGGCAGCGTTTGGCTTCCCACTAACCCCGACGGTTTCGTAGCCAAGCCCCGCCAACATATTCACAGCAAGGCTTCCCACCCCACCTGTCGCACCGGTAACGACGACCGGACCTTGTTCTGGTACGAGCCCGTTGTGTTCAAGCTGATGAATTGCCAGAGCCGCCGTGAAGCCAGCGGTCCCGAGCGCCATCGCGTCATGCAGAGTGAGCCCGGCAGGCAAAGGAATGATCCAATCCGACCGCGCGCGGACGTATTGGGAATAGCCGCCGTCGTAGGTTTCGCTCAGGCCGCAGCCTGTGACAAGAACTTCGTCACCCACGTTAAAGGAATCGTTGGCCGAACTGGCTACGACACCAGCCACGTCGATTCCGCCGACTAGCGGTGACGTTCGCAGAATGCGTCCTTTTCCCGTTCCTGCCAACGCGTCTTTGTAGTTGATGCTGGAGAACTGTGTCTCGATGACAACGTCACCTTCGGTCAGATCATCGAGTGAAAGTTGTTCGAAATCAGATCGAACCGTTTTGCCATCCTCGTGAATTCGAAACGTTTTGAAGTGTTGGACCATTGGTTCTTACAACTCTGAAGGGCGAAGGTCTTTTCCAAGTAACGCTCTGATCTCTGAAGCGTCGGGGGTTCCTCGAATGCGGTACAACTCGTCGCCATCCCGGCCAAGCAAAACATGCGTTCCTGCGAACTGCACGCCGTATTCTCTGGCGACCTCTACCCCGATCGGCGTTCGCAAGTTCAGCCGCACAAAATCCACTTCGTCTTCCAACTCCGCCTGAAGTCCATTCACGATGGACGAAGACCGCAGTCAGGTCAGTCAGGTGTTTAAGAAGAAGCGAACGTAAGTTGGCCGACCATTGTCTTTCAGCTGGTGAAATTCAGCACCGGTTGAAAGGGGAGACGGGCTGGTTTTATGCGTGATCCAAAACAAGGCCACACACAGCAGAGGAACAATGCTTACGGCCAATGAAAGTAAACGCGAACGAGTCACTGATGGCCCTTTCGTAGACAACTGGTTTTACATGGGATGGACTGAAAACCGCACGATCGGAACAACCGGAATTCTTCACGCCGCTTCCACAAGTTGTGTCGCTTCTGTGGTGTGACAGTCGGGTTGCCTGGTTGTGGTTGACGATGTGTTTGGTGAGGAGGAGCGGCTTTCGGGTCGCTTGGGAAACGACAAGCCAATAAGCCGACCAGACACCGGGCATCTTTCCGGCGCATCTGGAAGCACTATATAACGTAAGGAGTACGCAGGATGCTGGTGCTTTCACGCCAAAGAGACGAGAGCATAATGATCGGCGACGACATTGTGATCCGCATTGTTGATATTCGAGGTGACAAGGTACGGATCGGAATTGAAGCTCCGTCCGAAATCGCAGTACATCGAGAAGAAGTTTACGAAGCAATTAGACGAGAACGCGAAGCTGAAGTTCAGCAGGCTCAACCTGCCAGCAACTGAGCCACTTTAGCTCACCAACGTTCCGAATAAATATCGAATGACCTCGGCTGTTTTCAGCCGAGGTCTTTTTACGCGCGCTGCGTTGTGAGCCGTAGGCCGTAAGGCCTCGGGTGAGTGACTGCAGTCCATGACGACTCAGAATAGTCGTTGTCCAAAAGCCCGACAGATAGCAAATGGCTGATCGCCAGACGCCTCGGCGTACGCGAATTCACCTGAGGCCACGGCTCACGAACTCTGCGTTTTTGGCTGACCCACTCGGGTTCTCTTGACTCTTGCTGATTCTCTACCCGGCGGCCTACGCCGGCGCGGCTCACTATTGTTTGGCCAAGCAACTCTCGAGAAGACGTCCGTGCGGCGAAGAACCGCCGATCAACA
>JBGCDN010000299.1:0-3796 GCA_045105495.1 Planctomycetaceae bacterium | reverse complement strand
AGTCGTGTGTAGTCTGCCGCAGCCTGCCCCTTACCGGCAGAGTCCTGAGCTTCACGCAGGCACTCTCCGAAGGCCTTTGTTAAATCCAGAACCCAGGATTCACCACCGACATCGTCGAGGTTCAAAATAGTGTCGCTGGCGACATTGAATGCATCCGCGAGACCATCAAGTTCCCCTTTCGCAAACTCGATATCGTTTGCAAGCATCGCGTTGCCAAGACCCCGGAAGCCATCAGCCGCAGTTTGGTATCGACCAAGACGCAATTCGTTGGCCGCAGTCTGAAAATTGTTGCTAGCGGCGATCGCAGCGAAAGCTTCGGCTCGACGATTGTTAACAAGCGTGTATTGAGCGACCAAACCTCCCGTGTCCATGTTCCCTTTGTGGGTACGGAACGCTTCGAAGTTCGACTCCAAACGTAGGCCATCGTCTCCGATGTTCCGCGAATCGAGGTCTTCGAATGTCCAGATTCCCCGAGCGCGAGATGCACCGGCGATGTAGCTACGGAACTTCCACATATCGCCGACATTCACGCCGCTTTCATCAGGCTGGCCTTGGTCGTTCAGAAACTCAAGCGGTGCATATACCGGCACACGACAGGTCAAAACCTCTTTTTGAGCGGGCGTCAGCTGGCGATTAATCCAGATGTAACCGGCAACACTCATGACCGCCAACACCAGGACTCCAATCGATGAGAACCCAATAATGCGGCCCATCACAATTTCAATGCGGCGTGTCGGCTTGGTCACAACCGTGTGCAACGAACGCAGGCGAATGTCTTCTGGAATTCCCCAACAGGAAAGCAGAAGCATCACGACAAGCAGCAACCACGAGATCGAAGTCAGCACGAAGCTAACGTAAAGCTTCACTTGCAATTGTGGCTTCTCACCGCCACTGGCCAGGAACCAGCCGGCGAACATAAACACGATACAGAACACGACGAAAACCAGCAGAGCTTTACGTCGAATGGCTTCTTTAAACGTCAGTCGGGCAATGGCGAGGCTGCGTTTGAGGGAAATGCCGGCGAGATCTTTCAGCGATGTCACGACTGCAGTACCGAAGAGCTCGATGCCCTTGAAACCACGGGTCAACAAGCAAACGACTAATCCCAGCAGCAGCAAGACGCCAGCAAACAACGCGAACACCAGCAGCCAGTGCTGGAATCCCGCGGCGACGTCAAAAACCTCAGGGTTAAATTCCATTGGAAAGGTATTCCCGGTGTCAAATCAGATGGCGACGAAGTAAGAAATCGACTTGGGCGACAACCTACTTCTTCTCACTGCCAATGCTCTCTGTCTCTTGCTTTGAATCCGCCTCTTCACCGGGGGCTTCACCCGGAAGAAACCGACGACCAGGCCGCGCTTCGCTTTCTTCGACTGTCTTGAGGAACAAGTCTTCGAGCGTTCGGCGAGGGTTGTCGATGCCGTACCCGACGCCGTGCTTCTTCAGCACCGCTTCTACCTCTTCGCGGGCTTCTGTCGGAAGCTGATCGTGAACCTGAATTTGCGTTTCGCCGGAAGTCTTCAGTAGCTCGTCGACGGAACCAATCACCTTCAATTCGCCACGGTACAGAATCGCGATTCGGTCACAGATGTCCTGCACATCAGCCAGCAAGTGGCTACACATGACGACGGTCTTACCCTGGTTCTTCAGGTTGCGGATCATCTCTTTCATGTCAGCCGTACCAAGTGGGTCGAGTCCACTGGTAGGTTCGTCGAGCATGACCAGGTCGGGGTCGTTGATCAGAGCCTGAGCCAACCCGATTCGACGCGTCATACCCTTCGAGTACTCTTTCAGCTGACGCTTACGAGCATCCTTCAGACCAACGTCTTCGATGAGCTGTTGTGTTCGAGCCCGACGTTCCTTGCCTGACATCTTGAACAGACGACCATAGAAGTCGAGGGTCTCTTCCGCGTTTAGGAATCGGTACAGGTAAGACTCTTCGGGCAGATAGCCGATGCGTTCGTTCTTCGAAACGTCACCCGACGGCCGACCAAGGATCTTGATTTCGCCAGAGGTAGGAAACAGCAGACCAAGCAGCAGCTTCAGTGTTGTGGTCTTACCAGAACCGTTTGGCCCAAGCAGGCCAAATACTTCGCCCTTCTTCACATCGAGGCTCAGACTGTTCAGAGCCTGAACTTTCTTTCGACCCCAAAAGTCGCGGTAGACTTTGGAGAGGTTGCGAATCTGAATGACGGGATCGCTCATCGGGCGTGTATCCGGTGCTGATGATTGTGATTAACGAACGTACCGCCGCGCGGCGAGGGCCCGTTAGCATCCATACGTCGTGGTCGGGCCTGGTGTTTGGCACGATTCTGAAGGGCCAGTTGGTTCGGAAACCCCGGGAAAAGCAGCGTTTCCGAGGTTGGCCAATCTATGGACGGATGCCCGCGAATACAATGAATCCACTGCTTTTCCGCTGGCCGAAGGGGTTCTAATCGATCGACTTTGCCGATTGCGGGGGCATGGCGCGAATCGTGCGCACGCGACCGGGCCTCAAAACGGACCAATTTCAGGTCTGGCCCCCAGAAGCCCGAACAGAGGAGAACAATCGAAAGCGCCAGCTGCTACTTTGATTTGGACTTCTTCACGCGCTTTGGGAATCCATCGTCCATCTCGATGAGCCGCAAATTGAAGCGTCCGGCGACCACATCCCCATCTTCGCGGCCACAGTCTTCAAACGTGACCTTCCCCGCGACGCCAAGGCTGCGCGGCTTACGGAAGAAGCCCGATTTCCCCTCGACCATGTGACAATGTGCTGTCACGGCATCCTTGTGATCAGCGTTGAACGCCAGAACGCTCACAACAACCGACAGCACGATCGGCTTTTCGTTGTCTTCCCGAACCGCTGAAATCTACAGTGTCGCCGCGTCTGCCAACCCTAAAAACGGGTTTGCACCGCCGGCGAAACTTTGGCGTCAATCTTTGAGAAGTTGTCCGGTTTGCCGTCGAGTTCCAGATTCAGGTTTATCTCCGGCTTTGCATCATCAGCATCGCCCCATTTCGTCTTGAGAAAACCGATCACCTGACCCACCTTGCGAGCACACGTTGGCTTGCGGCGATGAAACTTTATCTCCAATCCGATGCTTGCATTGACGATCCGGATCGGGGGCAGCAATGTACACCCATGCGTGAGCCTTCAAAACGTCCTCGGTCCTTGAGTCGCCGAGGATTTTCACTACTTGAGATTGTTGTCACGATCTCGATCCTTGCAATTCTGATCGCGATTGTAATTCCCGCTATCCAGCAGGCACGAGCGGTAGCCCGTAGGACCGAGTGCGCCAACCGGCTGAAGCAGATTGGAGTTGCGATTCAATCGTACGAGAGCACCCACCGTCATTTACCATTTGGTAATAAGAACGGATTTAGTGTTCTCGTACAAATCTTACCACAGCTGGAACAAGGCTCTTTGTACGAGCAGCTGGACGTCGAGCAGTTTCCATATTTGACCAACTCGGAAGAAATCTTGCGGATGAATCGCCCCGATTTCTACCTGTGTCCTGCTGATGTATCACCACGAGGGCTCCGGAAAGCGGGGACATCCTACGTGAACAGTTTTGGCACAGGATATTTCGGGCAGCCAGATTCTGCGAGCCTCCTGTCCGTGGTTGCGGATAACGGGCCATTCAGTCGAACGTTGGGGGAGTCGTTCACCACTGCACGGATTCGAGACGGGCTGTCCCACACGGCGTTCTTCAGTGAAGTAGCTGGATACCCGCCATCACAGGTTGGTGCCGTAACCCGAATTCCTACACGACCGGCGACGGTTCAAGATTGGCAGCAACTTGTTTCCGATTGT
>JBGCDN010000298.1:0-3335 GCA_045105495.1 Planctomycetaceae bacterium | reverse complement strand
AGCACAGCCACAGGCCGCGCTCGCGAAGCGGCTAAAAAGAAGCAGGACGCTGGGAAAGATTCTGACAATCAGCCACCGAAGACTCGAAAGTTTCGCTAGAAGTTGACGGGTTGAGGTCCACCGGCTGCATGTCCGGGACTCTCAGCAACTAGAAAATCAGAAGGCGAAGGGACTACTTGGTGCCTTCGCTTTATTCGTTGGAAGCGGAGCACGACATCTCGTCCGCAGTTCGCGGATGCGACGTTCTTACTGTGTTATGACTGCTTTCTTGATCGAGCTAATCCGGTAGCGTGGCTTCCCCCATGCGTCAGTTTGGCCGTAATCGAAAGCACCTCGAACCTCGACGATATCGCCACTTCGAAACTGTGAGAAACGTGGATCAGGTAGCATCACCAGGTTTCCTGCGTAATCGTCTGCTTTGTCTGGTGTCATTGAGTACTGGATGTTGTACGCATTCGGGACTTCAGGATCGGGTGAGAGAATCCCCTTTAACCACGAGTAATCTTTCTCGTACCCAAATCGTCGATTTTGACTGGTAACCGGGCGCGAAAAGGCACTTGCTGTAACGTCCACTCCGGTAGACGGCGTGATCGAACCAAATGGCTCTGTTGAATCGAATCCAGAGCTGTCGGTTCCAAACATATCCGGACGTGGAACACCACCAGTGTCACTGCCCGATCCAAAGCCATCTGGCCCCAAACCATCGCCTTGGCTGGACCAACCGTCGTCTGGACCAATCGTTGATCCACCTTCGATGATTGTTGAATTCGGAGCCGTGTATGGCGTCGTCCCAGGTGCGTACGGCGTCGAGCTGCTCGGCGGGAGCACTACACCACCTGGCACTGTGTACGAACCGGGGTAAGGCTGCCCAATTGACTGAGGCTGAGCGTACGGAGCTCCGTTGAAGTATCCGTTTTGTGGATATCGCTGGTAGCCGTAGCCACCGTATGGCCGGTAGCAGCCAGCACATGCCGCGCAGGCGATGATGCATGCGAAAATCAAAAACGATCGGGATGACATTTTGAGATCCTTCTCCTCCGGACGAACATCCTTGTTCGCGATTCGGGCTCAGAGTCACACTCGAGCTATGGCAAGAACTGCCGATCACCGCCCGAGCGCGGCGGATTCTGCAGATAGATCTCAATCGTGTCCATAGCAGTTTTGCAGACTGCTGAAACACCGCCGATTACAGAGCTCGCCGAATTTCACTAACCCTCTACGAAAATTCGTTCCAGAGCCGCGTACCGATATTCGAAGATGCGTCGCAGATCGTTCCTCACAAAGAGCTTCTCAACAAGAGAGCCGCCTGGTACTCGGTATCTCACGGTGTCCGTTACCAAAGTTCCGTCTTCGACAGGCTGAAACTCGTGCGTGTGATGCCAAAGGCGATACGGTCCCTTCAGCTGTTCGTCCACGAACCGCTGATTCGGAACCCACTCGCTTATAAGCGTTCGCCACTTGATTGGGATGAACCGTAGCCGCAACCGGTAGTCAATGAGAGTTCCTTCACCGATCTCGATCGGCATCGGGGTAGTAATACGAAAGTGCAACCAAGGCGGTGTAAGCCGCTGAAGCTGCGAAGCGTCACCGAAGAAGTTGAAGACATCTGGCAACTCAGCCGGCACAACCTGCCTGGTGCGTAAAACCGGCGTTCCGTCTTCCGTGTGGCCGAATTGAACGACTTTCTTGACGCTCGCATTCGAGCCTGAACGATTTGAATGAATTTGAACCATGTTCGATACTGCACGTTTTAAGGATATTTGTCAGAATATGTTGTGAAAATGCCGTCTCTTATACGGTTGACGACGTAACAATGTCCGAGTACAAGTAATGAACGTTTTGGACGATTAATGTTTACCGGGAGTTTGAGATGGCCCTAAAGTCGAAAATGCGAAGTCGCCAAACACAACAACGAGCGTTCGACCGCGAGTTCTCTGATCAGATTAACGCAGCTGCTCGCAAACTAAACAAACCATCAGTCCGAAAGACCACCGCTGAGGAGCTGCTTCTCACAGAAGTCAGCTTCATACACAGCGACGAATTCGAGGCCTTGGCTGTCAAAGACCTCGAACCACCGGCTGGCGAGCCGTTGTTCGTCACAAATCGCACCGCTGAAACTGACGGTGTGATTGACGTCATGGCTTCGAAGGCCCTGCTGACCCACACCGGAGAACAGCACTTCTTCCGTCGCATGAACTTCATGCTGTATTGGGCGAATTCTCTTCGATCAACGCTGCAACCATCACGAGCAACCGCGAAGTCAATTGCTCGGGTCCAGGTCCTAATGCAGGAAGCACAGCGATGTCGGTCCATCATCGCTGATTCAAACCTGCGACTTGTCCTTTCGCTCGCTCGAAAGTTCTCTTCAGGGAACGTCGAGTTCGAAGATCTTGTTAGCGAAGGCAGTCTCATCCTCGTGACAGCCGTCGACAAGTTCGACTACTCCCGCGGATTCCGGTTCAGTACATACGCAACCCACTCGATTCAGCGACACTTCTTCCGCCGTTGGAAGACACAACAACGCCGAACGAATCTTGTGCAGGTTTCATCACCAGAGATTCTGGCCGAACTAATTCCAACTGAAGAACCAGACGCCTTCGATACGCTCGATGTCGGCCAACTAAAGCCCATCATGGCGAAGATGGCGGATCAGCTTGACGATCGTGAGAAGCACATCGTTCTGGAACGCTTCGGCCTCGGGCCAACCGGTGCTGCTCAGACACTTCGTGCTCTAGCTGCCGACCTCGGAATTTCGAAAGAGAGAGTTCGTCAGTTGCAGATCAAGGCAATTTCAAAGTTGCAGGAGATCGCGGGCGTCTCACCTCAACCGCAGGCGTCGTAGCCAGTCCTTACTAGAGAACATGGCTTCTTCCCGAGCCGATACGAACCTGATTCCATGGATGGAGCTTTACCCCGAGAGAAGCAACTCCATTCAATTTTGGTACGTCTGAGTTGCGACTACGGTTGTTTTCGGCCACAACAGGCCTGACCAGCTGAATCCGTTCGAAGCAAGGTGGAGATGAGTCATGACGATAAGTATTCAGGCAACAAAAACAGTCGCTGTAACTGGAGCGACTGGGATGGTCGGGCAAGCTCTAAAGGAGCAGCTCGGACAGGGCGTCCATTTTAAGTCCATCGTCAGGAAGCCGCCCACGAGCTACGAAGACGAGATTCAGTGGGACGCTGAACGCGGCTTCTTAAACGCGGATCTACTCGAAGGTGTCGATGCCGTCGTTCATCTCGCCGGAGAGAGCATCGCGACTGGTCGCTGGTCAGACCAAAAGAAGCACCGCATCAAACATAGTCGGATTGCCGGCACGAGAACGCTCTGCGAA
>JBGCDN010000297.1:0-3217 GCA_045105495.1 Planctomycetaceae bacterium | reverse complement strand
TAGTCATGCAGCCGTTTCGAGGCAGTGCATTAAAGGCATATCACACTCAGTGCCTGCCGGATGTTTCATCGGATCGTCTGATTGAACTCAATGGGCGAGTCCGCATTGAAATGCCCGACCATCGAGGTTCTCCCAGTTGCGACTACGTGTGCCTTGCTGCACTCGATTCACCAAACGTCGACAGTGTGACGGTGGTGACCGCCGGAAAGCGTGGAAGGGCAGAGGAATCTGCTGCTTTCGCTTTCGAGCGAGCCCGGCAAAATCCAACTGCTGGCTTGTTTCCAAACCGTCCGGGACAGATCGTCAAAGAATACTCGTCATTCGCCCCTGAATCGCGTGGAAGGCAGGTGCTGACTGCTGCCAAAGCTGTAGAGGCACATTGGGCGATGCGATTGGCCGGTCGTGACAGGTTGCGAGAGGCGAACCCAACGACTGCCGAAGCAGCCGACTGGGTCATACGCATCGAATCACGTACAGGTGTTTCAAAGGTGCGACGGGTCACCATTCTTGATGCAAGCGGTGCGGTTCGCTTCCGCAAGAGTTACAACGAACGATACGTCCCAGCGGCCATGTTTTACTTCGGGTTCAAGATCCACGGCACCATCTCAGGAGCCTCTTTCCATGTCGGAAGGCAGCAGATGAGGTTTGGTGAAAAGACTCTGCAGCCGGAGTCCGAGTTGCTGGACGCTATTAAGTTCGAACCACCACGTTGTGATGCTGATTCGATTACGGAACTGCGTGATCTGGCTGTCCGAGCCCTCGACAATCCAAACGCTTCGAAGGTTCAAGTCGATCTGGCCCGCCGATACCTCGCGCTGTTTTTCTTTGATGCGACGCAGCAGGACTATCCATTGATCGCGAGAATTGTCGCGGACAAACGGGTCAAAGATATTGACCAGCAAATCAGGAATGTCTTCTCAAAGAAGAAGGCTCCTCCAGAAATGAAAAACGCATTTGCCGAACGAATTGTGATGGGGCATACGTCAGCAGAACTTCGCGGCTGGCTGGCTGAGGGTCTGGCGAACATGCCACCGAATGCCTTTGCTCAGCCGACAGCCGCCCATCTGGAAATTTGGACGACTCCGGAACTCTACCGAGACGCTGGGCCGTTCATTTCGAGAACAGCGGACGTTGGAGCAGCACAGGCGATTCCACTGCTTCAGGCCGCATTGGATACGGCAGTCGCAATACCTGTGTGGCAAGAGCGTCGGCCGCTGGTTGAAGGTATTCGCATGGCACTGATCCGCCTCGGTCCGTCAGGCTCGGCAATCGCGTCTCGAGTGAGCAAACTGTTTCTGCTTCGGCCCTCCCCGCTCATGAGCAATGCTGGGCAAGCGGATGAATGGCGATTCGCTTTGGCTCGAACAGGAGTTGCCATCGAGGACCTGCCGTACTTCCCAAATCAGTCAACGAAGATGGTTCAACGCATCTCGCACGTAGTTGCTCAGAAGCTAATTCGATATGAGAAGGAACACGGCGTGGAGCCTGGAAGATGATCGCCACATTGTTGATGAACTGTCTTGGATACGGCGTCTTTGTTGGTCTTATGTACGGCGTATGGCGAGCAACCTCGCGACGTTGGAGGCGATTGGCTTCGGTGTATGGCACTACCGGTTCACCAACCGAATTGACTTCGTGCGACAGCAAAAGAATGCAGACCGTCATCCTTGTTGGCGGTGATATTGGATGGAACTCCTACAAAGGCATTACCACTGTTGGTGTGACGCGAGAAGGAATCTCTCTGCGTTTGATGGCGCCATTTTCGATCTTCCATCCGCCGCTGCTGGTTCCATTTCGCGATATCCGGATTGAGCCGAAACGCTGGTACTTACTTGGTAAGACGTTCCAGTTGACGCTGACCGGTGTCACCGACGTGCAGTTGATTTTACATGATGAACTTGTCGACTGGATTGGGCTGCGAACTGCTGACCTGCCCGTCGGGGAACAGTCTCGATTCGTAGGTCAGGTGCAGGTGATTTCGGGTTAGCCAAACCGTGAGTCCACGCTCACTTGCGTGGTCGATACTGATACTCTGCCAGCGAGATGCGACCGTGTTGGCTGACGTCGACACCTTCGTCCAGCAATCGCCACGTTTGTTCAGACTTGCAGTCGCGATCGGTTTGCTGACCGCGTTCTGAGACTTCACCTCGAGCGTTCACAATTCGATGCCATGGCACGCGCGAACCGGTTGGTAGTTGTCGCAGCGCGTAGCCCACGTATCTTGAATGCTTTGGGAACCCGGCAAGAGCAGCAATCTGTCCGTAGGTTGCCACGCGTCCTTTGGGAACGCGTCGGACCGTCTTGTAGATAAGGTCAATAGTGGGACTGCTCACGGCGAGGTTCCGCTAAGCTGCTTATGCCGACGACTCAGTCGCGCGACGGCTTTTGTTTTCTTCGGCGGCGCTGCGGCGGAGGTAGAATGGTTCCAGCTTCCATGGATCTGCAATGTCGCCGGTGTCGAGAGCATGTTTTCCTAGCTGACCAATGGTGGTTGCTCGCGGATGCCAGTCTTTGCTGTCGGCCAGAACGCACGATTCTGAAAAGTCAGCAGCGTACTTTGTTAGCCCGGGTCCGGTCAGAGTGGTGCTGGGCGTCAGACGTTTGCGAGCGGCTTCCAGCGACAGGATTTCGACTTTGGCAAGAGCCTGTGGTCGGTTCGGTCCGGGAAGGTATTCGCCCAGGAAAACCTCGCCACGCTGTGCATCCGAAATGACGCAAATATGTGTGCCCTCCACCTGAGCCGCGCAGGCTTCAAGGGTTGGGATAGAGACAACGGGGCACTTGTTTAGCCAGCCAAACGTCTTGGCAAACACAATCCCGACCCGCAGACCTGTGAAGCTGCCAGGCCCTTCGCTGACGCACACGCAGTCTGTTTCCTTTGGCGTCAGCTTGAAGCGGGTCATCATTTCGGCTGCATCTGCGATCAACGTTTGCGCGTGTCGGCGCCCGTCTGAAGCGAGGGTTCGCTCGTACGGTTCGTGGCCATCACACAAAAGTGCGATGGAACCGGAACGTCCGGATGTCTCAACTGCCAGGAAATTCATACCGTAACTGTATCTCCGTGCGAGAATGCTGGCGCTTGTGAGTAGCATTCTGAAGAAGGTATTCCGTAGACGGTGCAGCACTAAGCGATTCTGTCCACCAACCACTGCCGGGCTGCAGTGTCACAATCGTTACAACCGGCCTCAAGTCCGGTGGCAGACTTCAGGCGTTTTTG
>JBGCDN010000296.1:0-7055 GCA_045105495.1 Planctomycetaceae bacterium | reverse complement strand
CCGGATCATTCCGGGCAGCGCACACACCGGGGGTATGTTTATCGAGGGTCAGATCCCGAACTTGCTGCTGAACAGAATTTTCTCGAACCGAGCGACCTTTGATGCTCACGCGGGAAGACTCTCTTTCCGTCGACACCAATCGCCCACCGACGGTCGCAGCATCTCACTGACTCTCTTGATTGAACAACATCCGCGGGTTCGCGTGACTTACCGTGAGGCAATTATGAGAACGTACAGACTACTTGCGCCGCTGTTAGCGGCGCTTGTCATGGCAAGCCAACCGTCCATGGCACAACAACAAGAAAACCAAGCGAGCCAACGTGGCCTGTCGAAACTGCCAGCGCTTCCGCCTACGCCGGCGGAGCCAAAAGCGACTCCGAAACCGATCCTGACCCGAGCACCTAGACCCAAGACACACCTGGGCGTCAACGACTACAAGCGTACGTGGCATCAAGCCGGTAGCGGCCAGGAAGGCTTGGGCGACCGGCTCCGCAGTCATGTTGTTCGCATTGACGAAGATGGACTTGTGAAGGGCAAGATCGGAACCATTGAAGCGGCGACTGGCGACCTCGAAGCTGTCGAAGCAATTCGCATCCGCTTCATCCGGAAGGGTGAAGAGATTGCCCAGGCAGGTCCGGATGCGACCGGCATGTTTTCTGTAGACGGACTTGAACCCGGCGTATATTCCATGGTCGCCGCCGGCGCAGGTGGGTTCATTGCCTGTTCTGTCAACATTCAGCCAAAGCTGTCAGACATCGCGAAGATGCCGAAGTACAAGCAGGCCCGATTCCTGAAGCAGGAAGTAAATAAGCGCATTGAAATTGAATCGGCCGCGGTTGCACCGAACAACTTCATCCCGCTTAAGGAGCTTCTTAGAAACTACATGCCAACAGAAGAGTCCGCGATTTTTCTGGACGGGCCTGAGATCCCGGAAGGCATGGAAGATGTCTCACCAGAAAACGCACGTCTTGGCACACCGATTCGGCATCATCAGATTCGCCTAACTCGTGATGGCAAATTGCGTGGCCGAGTTCGAAGGCTACAGCCAGACTCAGGCCGCGATCTCAAGATCCGCCAATTGAATGTCTTTCTGCTTCGCAACAACAGCAACATTGCTCAGGAGGAAGTCGCACCAAACGGAACCTTCGCATTCAGCGACCTTCGTCCCGGTGTCTACTCACTCGTCGCAGCAGGCAAAGACGGCTTCGTCGCCTTTTCAATCGACGTACTAAAACCACGACGTCTACCAGAGGACGAGTTGACCGATACCGAAACAGTCCGAACCGCCAGCATGAGAATCGACGACGGCGCTCAGACGGAATTGGCAATCGATGTCGCACTCTGCTCGACAGAAGATCTGAATGCCGCCAACGTCGATAAGATGACAGACAACTTCCCACGTGATGGCAACGCAAGTCCCGTCGCCGACGCGGGTGCTGGTGCCCCGCCGCAAGCCGGACCCGGTGCAATGCCGGGTCTTCCAAGTGGCGTCTCACCGATCGGCGGTGGCGGAGGGATTCCTCCATCAAGTCCTGGCTTGGGTTCGATCCTCACATCAACGGCCGTGGGGGTCGCAGTCGGCTCTGTTCTCGATGACGATGACGACAAGAAGCAAAGTAGTCCGAGTTCTCCCGGTGGAGGTTCTGGGCCGTAGTTCTGACGATTCGTTGAAAAGAAGCAACAAGCAGGGGCGGTTTCCGGACCCGGAGACCGTCCCTTTGTTCATTTAGACAACTTTGGGGTGACATTTCTGATTTAGGTGTTGGCATTTCCTCCTTGACCCTTGCAAAATGGAGGTTCTGTTCAGTGTCGCGGACCCGACGCCTATTCCCGAAGCTTAGCTCCGGACGCGTTTTGAACTCAGTTCTACACGATCACCTTTTCGTTTGGACTCAACATGCGAACCCGACGACTTGCTGCTGCCTACCTTTGCCTTGCCCCCGGACTTCTCCTCGCTCAGGACGAGTCATCGCTGAGCGTGCCCCCACCAACTGTTGTCGAACAGGAACCGGCGGCACCTGAATACAGCCAAAAACTCGAAGATTATAAGAGCGACTGGCGTCAGGCCGCACCAAATGGCTTGGGCGATCAACTTCGCAGCCATGTCGTACGTCTTGATAAAACCGACGCTCTGACAGGCAAACTGGCTGTGATTCAGGGAGAGACGGGTCGATTGCAACCGATCCAGAGCGTAACCATTCGTTTCGTTCAAAATGGCGAAGTGAAGGCCACAACGAGCCCGAATTTGGACGGAACGTTTGCCGTAAGGGATCTTGATCCAGGCGTCTATTCCATGGTCGCAGCCGGTTCCAGCGGATTCCTTGCGTGGTCGGTCAACGTGCAACCGAAGCTCGAAGACATCGCCAAGATGCCCAAGCTCATTAGAGCCAGGTACCTGGCTCAGGAAGCTGCGGAGAGGCTGGACGTTGAAGCTGCTGCTGTTCCACCAGCCAACTTCGCCCCTCTACGTCAACTGCTTCAACAGTATCTACCATCTGAAGACTCGACCCTCTATCTCGACGGTGCCAACGTTCCCGACGGCATGAAAGACCTACCTCGCGGCGCTGAGCCTGGTAGTCAGCTGAAGCACCACCAGGTAATGCTGACTGAAGACGGCAAGCTGCTGGGCCGAATTCGTCGCCTGCAGCCAGACTCCGGTCGCGACCTCAAAATTCGACAACTCAACGTGTTCTTGCTGAAGGGTGATACAATCGCTGATCAGGAAGAAGTTGCTCCCAACGGAACGTTCGCTTTCGAGAAGGTAGACGCCGGCGTTTACTCGCTGGTTGCTGCCGGTCGCGATGGGTTCCTCGCATTCTCAGTCGATGTCATCAAGAGAGCCGCAGCACCAGTAGACACTGCAAGCCGCAATGGCTTGGTTCCAGTTCGATTCGGGAACGCCGTGGCTGAACTCCAGATTGACGTTGCCATCTGTTCTTCGAAGGACCTCAACCAGCAAAACGTGAATCAGGTCACCAACAACTTCTTGGGCGACAATCAGGCAGTTGCTGACGCAGGCGTTCCGGGGTCAGCTCCGGCAGCAGGTGCACCTCCAGCAGGCATGCCTGGAGCGCCAGCAGGGAGCGGAGGCTTCGGTGGTGGAGGCGGCTTTGGCGGAGGAAGTCGTGGCCTTGGCCTCGGTAGCATTCTGCTTGGTGGAGCCGTTGGCACGGGAATCGGATCTGTCATCAACGACGACGATGGTCGCCGACAGCAGGCCAGCCCGGCCAGCCCGCAGTAAGTTCCACTGCAATAAGATCAACCAGCGCGTGGTGGTCCACTTTGGGCCACCTTTTTTCATGCGCGGATCGGTCAGCGGCTGGGCCTCAACGGCAGAACCAGCTTGGTTGTAGATCGCGAAGACCGCTGATACGGTCTGCAGCAATCCGAACAACTGAGAGGGTGAACCGTGGAAGGTCTTGCTGCACAAATCGATGAAGCCGTTGCCTACATTCGCCAGAAGTGGGAACCAGTTGCCAAAGCGGGCATGATTCTCGGAACGGGCCTGGGCGGACTGACCGAACAGGTCGAAGTCGAAGCCACGCTGGCCTACGAAGAGATTCCTCACTTCCCAAAGTCGACGGCCCCGTCCCACAAAGGGCAGTTGGTCTGCGGAACGCTGGCCGGTCTTCCGGTCGTCACGTTAGAAGGCCGCTTCCATTACTACGAAGGCTATTCGCTTCGTGAAGTCACGTTTCCAGTTCGCGTAATGAAGGCCCTGGGAGCCGACACGCTGGTTGTGACCAGCGCGGTTGGCGGGCTCAATCCACAGTACGAACTGGCCGACATTATCCTGATTGAAGACCACATCAACCTGATGCCAGACAACCCGCTGCGCGGCGTCAATGACGATTCCCTTGGCCCACGCTTCCCAGACATGAGCGCTCCGTACGATGCGGTTCTACTGGACGCAGCTCGCGCAGCGGCACTGGATCTCAGCATCCCTGCTCACAAGGGCGTGCTGGTCGCCGTCGCTGGCCCGAACCTCGAAACTCGCGCTGAATATCGCATGCTGCGAACGATGGGTGCTGACATCGTTGGCATGTCAACAATCCCCGAAATCATTGTCGCTCGACATGCGAGTATGCGAGCCATCGCCTTCTCAGTAGTCACTGACATGTGCCTGCCCGACGCTCTTGAAGAGGCAAACATCGACAAGATCATCGAAGTTGCCGGTCGCGGTGGCGCCCGGCTGTGCAAGCTGATACCGGAAGTTCTGAAGTCACTTTGACGGGCGTCGGACCCTACCAATAGCCCCACTGCCCGGTGGCCATTGTGTAGATACCCAAAAGCAAGTTGGCCGTCGCGTGCATCGCAACACAGGCGGCCAGACTCTTCGTCCGAATAGCGACAAAGTACGCAAGCGCCCCGTAGATCGCCGCCGCAACGTAATCGACCGGGGAATGAGCCAACGTCACAAGCAGAGTCACACCAAGAAAAGCGCGCCAATGATGTGTTCCAAATGGAACCTTCCAATAGTCGCCGTTTAGATCAGTCAGATACCGCATCAAGAATCCGCGCCAAAAGATCTCTTCAATCAACGCGACAACAATGACCATGCGGAGGAACCTGAAGAGAACCGCCGCACCGTACCAGGATGCACTGTAGTCCCGGATGAACGTTGGGTTGAATCCTTCCTCGCGGTTCGCAAAGCCGAACTTCTCCAGGGTCGATGACGGTTCCATTTCAAGAGTTCGAAACACGTGCCCCGGCGCGATCCAGATGGCAATTCCAACGACGCCAATCAGAACGCCGAAGAGAATTCCTCTCGCTGGCTTCAACTCGTAGTGGTGCCGAAAGAATAGCAGCACACAAGCCGTGACCACTGTTTGAAGTGGGTAAACCCACTGCTCTGGAGCAAATCGGTACCACGGCATATCTTCACGATCAGACGTGAAACCAAACGATTCAAACAGACCGATTAGCAGCAGAAACCCCATAAAGACCACGAACGGAAGCACGTGGGCGAGGTCTCGTGAATCGCGATATGAACTGAGTCGCGTCACTTGCTAGTGATCCAATCGAATATGAAGCCGTCGTGACGCATACCTTTGTCCGGCTCGCGCGAACAAAGCCGCCGAGACATCTAAAGGTTTAGACAATAGCGTCGTCTAGAACTTCGCGGTCAACGTAAATGGGCTTCGGTGGATCGTATTGAACCGACAACGCAATCGCGTCGCTCGGACGGCTGTCGACTTCGATCAGTTCGCCATCACGCCGAATTCGCACGACCGCGTAGTACGTGTGATCGCGCAGCCCATTGACAACAACATCCTGAACTTCGCCACCAAGTTCTTCGATTGCTGACTTCAGCAATTGATGCGTCAACGGACGCGGCGGCGGATCTTCCAGGAGTCGCCGATTGATAATCGTAGCCTCAAAGATCCCAATCAAGATCGGAAACGATCGATCGCCATCGATTTCGCGCAGGTAGATAACTTGCTGGTCGTTGATCTCGCTGATGATGACGCGAGAGAGTTCCATTTCAACAAGCACGCGGCTGTCCTCTGTGTATGAATCGATCAGACGAAGTATAGTGGGTTCTCAAGCTGAAGGACACAACCAAGAACCGATCGACTGTGGTCATCAGCTGCGTCAGGGTAATGTTTGGTTAGAAGCGGTTCGGACCGTCGAATTCCAACACCGTTGTGCGAGGCAACCATAGTATGAGTCGCTACATTTTGTATTCCAATTGACGCTCAACCTCCTCAGGGAGTTCTCAACAACATGATCAATCTCTTCACCAAGGCCACCTGCATCTCCGCCCTCGCGCTGATTGCGTTCGCCAATGCAGCCGCAGTAGCCGATTCGAAACCGAACGTCATTTACGTTCTTGCCGACGACCTCGGTATCGGCGATGTCTCACCAACGAATCCCAACTGTAAAATCAAAACACCTGCTTTACAGAAGATGGCGGACGAAGGCATCACCTTTCTCGACGCGCATTCGCCGAGCGCAGTTTGTACGCCGACTCGGTATGGCGTTCTCACTGGCCGATACAACTGGCGATCTCGACTGGCCAAAGGCGTATTGGGTGGAACCAGCAAGCATCTGATTCCTGCAGAACGACCAACCGTCGCTCACCTATTGAAGAAGGCTGGCTACCACACTCAGATGATTGGTAAGTGGCATCTTGGTTGGGACTGGGCTCGAGGTGCGGAAGGAAAGTGGCAAGGCATCGACTTTACGAAGCCGGTGAAGAATGGTCCCAACATCAACGGATTCGATGGTTACTACGGCCACTGTGGTTCGCTGGACATGGCCCCCTACGTTTGGGTCGATACTGGAAAGTGCACCGCAGTTCCTGTGCGGCAAGAAGGGGTCACTCGCAAGCAGGATCCGTATGGTTGGTACCGCAAAGGCCCGATTAGTCCGGACTTCAACATCCCCGAAGTGCTGCCGCATTTGTTTGATAAGGCGATCAGCCATGTTCAGTCTCGAGCCGCAGACGCGAAGAATGGGAAACCGTTCTTCCTATACCTGCCACTGCCCGCGCCGCACACGCCGATTGTTCCGGTGCCGCCGTTCAAAGACGCCAGCAAGATGAACCCGTACGCCGATTTTGTCATTCAGGTTGATCATCACATGAGCCAACTGTTTGATGCGCTTACGACTACAGGTCTCGACGAGAACACGCTGGTTGTCTTTACCAGCGACAATGGTTGTTCACCGGAAGCCAACTTCAAAGTGTTGAAAGAATTCGACCACGACCCCAGCGCGGGTTACCGAGGTCACAAGGCGGACATCTACGAAGGCGGTCACCGAATCCCCTTCATCGCGCGATGGCCGAAGGGGATTAAGGCTGGGCAAACGACGAAGGCCGTCAGTTGTCTGACTGATCTTTATGCGACACTGCGGGACATCACGGATCAACCGATTGAAGATGTCGGCGGCGAAGATTCCTTTAGCCTTGTTCCGGTCTTTAACGGCGAACCGTCCACTGGTCGGAAGACATTGATAAGCCACTCCATCGGCGGCTTCTTTTCCATTCGTCAAGGGGACTGGAAGCTGTGTTTGTCTGGCGGCAGCGGCGGCTGGAGTGCTCCTCGCGAACC
>JBGCDN010000295.1:0-14557 GCA_045105495.1 Planctomycetaceae bacterium | reverse complement strand
ATGAACATGCCATTGGTGAAGACCTGGAAGTAGCAGTCCGGGTGACCTTCCAGGATTTCGAAAATCTCCGGATGCATGAACGGTTCGCCGCCCACGATTCCAAAGAACGAATTCCCCATCGCCTTCGCTTCGGTGATGAGTTTGTTCATCGCGGTAACATCGATGGTCTGCTGTTTGGCAGCGACATCGACCCAACAGCCCTGACACCGCAGGTTGCAACTGTTGATGATGGACACGTACAGAAACGGCGGGAAGAACTCGCCCTTCTTCATGCGACTCTTGTGCTTGAACACCGACTTCGCACCTTTGAAGCCCATGTTCCACGCGAGCTTCCAGACAAGACGCTTGTCGGTTTCGAGGAAGAATCGTTTGGCCATGCGAAGGGTGTACATGTCTTCGTCACACTTTTCTAAGTTCGTCAATCGGAAACCGCGTTCCGGCTACAACGATATTACCACTCCGAAGGAGTCGCGACGAGGTGCTGAGCCAAGCATTTCGAGACTAGGGCGTTCTCATGCCCGGCATCGGGAGTAATCTAACGCTAGGCAACCGGCATTCCGGAAAGACCATAAACGCGATGTGGAAAAATGGATTCCGAACTCAGCGAACAATCTGGATTTTCGCTGCTGTGGATCGTCGCTGGGATCTCGTTGGTAGCGTCGATCTGCCTTGCGAACCTGCCCGAACGCACTTGGGTATTTTCAGACACCGCTCACTACATGTCGGTAGCTCGGTTGCTTCAGTCGGGCGACGGAATTTCGACCGACCTCATCTACTATTCTGAACAGTCACAAGTCGGTTCTATTCCAGCTCCCCAAACGGTGTTTCCTCCGGGGTATCCGGCCTTGGTTGCCGCCATCGCATCGGTGACCCCACTGGACCACCATGATGCTGGGCGACTGATTTGTATTCTGGCTTACGCTTCGATCGCCCCTTTGATTTTTCTTCTGGGGACGAGCGGCGGTATCAAGCCATCACTGTCAGCCTATGCGGCGTTGCTCTGGCTGCCGATTGTCGCGGCGTGGATGCCGCTTTGGTGTTACTCGTCGGACGTTCTGTTTGTCAGCCTGACCCTGGCCAGCATTCTGTGCTTTGCCAGAGCTGATGGTCATTGGAGAGGATTGCTCGCCGCCGGACTGCTGGCGGCATGCGCTGTTGCGGTTCGATATGCAGGTGTATTTCTCGGGATCACTTTCGGCGTGATCTTCCTCCTTCGACATCGCATACAACTGTTGCGGTCGATTCGAGATGGCAGCTTTGCGATCGGGCCACCTCTGCTGACGACGCTCGCCATGTTCGCGCGTAACAGCATGCTGATCGGTCACTGGAAAGGTGGCAACAAGTACGCAGGACATTCGTTGGGCTACGTCCTGAAAATGTTCTACTACTGCGCTTGCGAATTCACCGGCTTCTCAAAGACTGAGCTGATGGAAGGAAGCCTCTTCTGCATCGCGCAGGTGGTGTTCGTTGTCGCTCTGCTTTCACTGATCATCTTCGGTATCGCAACGCGACGCGCGGCGGTAGGGCGAGAACTTGCGGGTCGAATGGGAGCGATGCTGATCTACGCACCATTGTCGATCGCGATGCTCATCTTCCTACATGCGAGAAGTTCATCAGGAATGACGCCGAGGCTCTTCCTTCCGGTAATCCCCTGCCTACTGCTTGGCTTCGCGATACTGTTTCAGTGGGTGTTCGAAAACTACCAACGACTTCGATTGGTGGCTGTGTGCGTGGTTGTATCCGGAATGCTGGGAGTCCTAGTTGGTCAGACGCGGTGCATGGCTGACTTTCGAACTCGAGCACTCCGGGGAGTTGCAACGCGGCAAATACTTAATGAGCCAATCACGGAGACCGAGAACCTGCGGCAGTACCTTCAGGCTCGCTGCGATTCGAAGAACACACTGCTGAGTTCGATGCCTCAGATGACACATCTGTTTGTTGAGCGACCATCCGTTGGGTTGCCGACAGGCTTCTACAATGTGACCGGCGAACCGTGGTCGTTTGAACGCGTGGAGAGACTGGCCCAGCGGTTCAAAGTACGTTACGTGCTGTTGCTGACTCATCCGGATACGTCAGTGCATCACTCCACGTTCTTCAAGAAACTGGCTGAAGGAAACAAACCTGAATGGCTGGCAAGCCGTCACGTCGGCGAAAACTTCCAGCTGTTTGAGGTTGTGCCATGTGACGAAGATACGCCCCAATCGCATGACGGACGCAGCAATTTGTGAATGCTGTGCGAACAGGCGTGAATGAGGCTCGCCAGAAGATTAGAATGTTGGGCTCACCACAAACCTCGCTGGAGCCCACCTCATGTCAACATCCCGCCGCGAATTCCTGAAGACCTCGGGCGCTGCTGCTGCCGTCACGTTTGCCTGGACGGGAGGAACACAGGCCGCATCGCGTTCAGCGAACGAGAAGCTGCAGATCGCCTGCATCGGAACAGCAAACCGAGCGCTCGCGGATATTGACGGTGTCAAAGACGAAGACATTGTTGCTCTGTGCGACGTTGATGAAGTGTTCATGGAGCGAACCGCAAAGCGGTTTCCCGATGCGGCGAAGTACACTGATTATCGCGAAATGATTGCCGCCCTCGGTGACAAGGTTGATGCCATCGTTGTTGGCACGTCAGACCATCATCATGCTCCTGCCGCCATGCGAGCAATTCTCGCTGGCAAACATGTCTACTGCGAGAAACCGCTGACTCACACGGTTCAGGAAGCACGCCTGCTAACCAACGCGGCACGTGAAGCCGGTGTTGTTACACAGATGGGAACTCAGATTCACGCAACAGACAACTACCGTCGTGTGGTGGAAGTCGTTGAATCTGGTGCGATTGGCGACGTGACTGAAGTGCATGTCTGGGTTGGCAAAGGCTGGGGTGGCGGCGAACGACCGGCCGAAGGCAAGCAGCCACCAGCACATCTCAACTGGGACCTGTGGCTTGGCCCGGCTCCGGAACGACCATTCTATCCTGGCAAGTACCACCCGGCTCAGTGGCGTCGCTGGTGGGACTTCGGCGGTGGAACGCTGGCCGACATGGCGTGTCACTACATGGACCTACCGTTCTGGGCGCTGAAGTTGAAGTACCCAACTTCTGTCAAAGCCGAAGGACCCGAAGTCCATCCGGAAACTTGCCCGCTGGGGCTGAAAGTCATGTACGAGTTCCCGGCTCGCGACACGATGCCCGGCCTGAAGCTGACATGGTACGACGGCAACATGATTCCAAAGACTGTTGCCGGCGAACGCGTTCCCGGAGCCGGTGTGATGTTCGTCGGTAGCGAAGGCAAGTTGTTCGCCAACTACAGCAGCTACCGATTGTTCCCAACAGACAAGTTCAAAGGGTTCCAGCCACCGCCAAAGACGCTTTCCGATTCCATCGGGCATCACAAAGAGTGGATCAAAGCCTGCAAAGAGGGGAACAAGAAAGCCGCTCTATGCAACTTCGATTACGCCGGTCCGCTAACCGAAACGGTCCTCCTTGGAAACGTCGCATTCCGAACCGGCAAAACGCTTGAATGGGATGCGAAGACGCTGAAGGCTGCCAACTGCCCTGAAGCCGATCAGTACATTTCAAAGAAGAACCGCGAAGGCTGGGAAGTCGCTGAACTAGTCGAAAAAGCCGCCGTCTAGGCAACTTCCAGTTGCATCGGGGTGCGGCAGCGGCGTTGGGATACCGTGTTTGGATATCTCATCGCCGCGAGTGCGGTTTCTCTGATATCGATTTCTGAAGTAGTTTCAGCGGAGGCAGGAACGTTAGTTCTGCCTCCGCTTTTTGGTTCAGCCGAATCAATAATTGGAGTCTAGCGATGGCTCTCCTGGTACTTCTAGCTTGCGGCTTGACCGCACAAACAAAGGGCAGCTTGCCAGACTCCGACCAGCCGGACGCAATCCAAATCGTCAAGTCGGCACGCCAGCAAGCGGATTGGGTGTTTGGTATTAATAGCCTTACACTCAAACAGCGAATCAAGACAACTCGATCAGCCGCTGAAGTCAGAAGACAGTTGGCGGCACTTCGAATCGAAACTTGGAATTTCCGTCCTGAACAGCCAAGAGTCACAAAGCTTGATCGCGATCAGCGACCATGGCTACAGCGTACGAATCAAGAGTTCGAAACGGTCATTTGGGATCGAAAGCGATATCGATTCCACACCAAGTCTGGTGCTCACGAGACGATCATTGTGTGGGACGGCAATGAGGGACGTCGTGTCTACAAACGTCCGGATCGATCGGGGGAATGGTATCGTCGCCCAAACAAGCCGATTGGCGATGGATTGTGGTTCGGATATCTCTGGACTGCCATTGGCGAAGACTGGCGGCCACCACCTGTCTTTAGCAAACCGACCCTGAAGGAAATCGAGTCTGCTCGACGGAAGATTTCGGGGCGACCGGAAGACTTCGTCTACATGGGCGTTGTCGATTTTTACGGACGGAAAGCTCACATGCTGCGACTACCACGTGACTTCCCACCAACGTGGAGTGTTAAGTTTGTTGATGCCGAGACCGGGCGGTTCTGCGGAATGCGAAGAGGTCGCTGGCGTACCTGGGTTGATGGCACATGGGAGAAGCTTGTCGCCGAACACTTCGAGTCACTCGGAATGCGCGGGAGCATGAAGGAGCTCGCAGTTCGCCTACGATGGAAGAATGCAGACAAGAAGGAACTCGCGGCCTGCTGGGACGAGTTCGACAAGAAGCTGGCGACAGTGATCGAAGCTAACCGCCCAGCAGATCTGTTCCCTATTCGAGACATTGTTCTGGAAGCTGAACGAGAAGTATCACCCGGTTGCTGGTTTCCAGTTCGAGAGCGCTGGATCGAATACGATCCGGACAGCCACCGAAAAGTTGTGCGTTCAGAGACGACAAGGACCGTTTTCAAACTGCAAATTGATGAACCGATCAAGGACGCCAGTCTGTTCAAACTGACAATCCCTGATGACGCAGAGGATGTTCGGGCCATCCAGCGATAGATGATTGAGATCAACTTAGCGCTCAGTAAGAGTGTCTCTTCCAAACGACCGACAATTCCCATTTTGCATTCGCTGAACACCAGCGGACCAGACAAACTCAACCCCTCTTGCTTGCGGGAGGGTTGGAGCCTAAGCGACGGGGAGGGCACGTTGTCACTGGACCGATGGAGAACTACCCACTCGGTGCACTTGGCCCTCTCCGGGCCCGAGAGCCCGACTCTCCCGCGAGCGGGAGAGTGCCATTGACCTACGGCTCCCCCTCGACCACTGTAGAGGAACCGGCGATGATGCGCTGGAAGAAGACCATCCCAACACCGCTGCCGCACCCCAATGCAACGGGACGTTGCCGCTGCCTACTCGCTCTCGATGTATTTGAGTTGGATTTCGGTGTTTGGCAGTGCTTCAGCGAGGCTGGCTGCCCCGGATTCTGTTACGCCGGTTCGAGTGATTTTCAAATCCTTGAGACTCTTCAAGACCTCAAGTTCAGGAAGACCATCGTCTGTGATTTGCGTTGAACCGAGATGCAGGAACTCTAAGTCTGTCATCTTTTTCAGGTGAACCAAGCCATCGTTCCCCAGCTGCGTGTTGTCCAGGTTCAACGACTTCAACTTCCTTAGATCGGAGAGGTGGCCGATGCCATCGTCGGTCACGGCAACGCGCCAGAGATTTAGCTTTCGTAGTTCGGTCAGACCACCAACGTGTGTCATGCCAGAGTCAGTAAGCAGACTGTTCTCACTGAGATCAAGGTCTTCCAAAGTCTTGATCGAAGCCAGTTCCTGAAGACCGGCGTCCGAAACCTGAGTCTGCGAGATGCGAATCTTTTTTAGCTTCGGGAGGCTCTTGAGAGCAGCAATGCTCTCGTCACCAAACAGCGTTTTTGCCAAGTAGAGTTCTTCGAGGTTCTCAAGTTTGCTGAGGTAGGCCAAGCCGTCGCCACTGACCCAAAGGTGGTCTAGTGCCAGGGCTTTCAGGTTTGTCAGTCCGGCGATGTGTTCCAATCCCGCGTCATCGACCGTAGTTGAACCGCTCTCTCCGTTCAGCCGAAGGGCTCGCAACTGGGTCATGTTAGCCAGATGCTTCAGCCCATCGTTCGAAACAGAACAACCGCGCAAGTCGAGGTTCGTGACCGTAGTTAGCTGCCCCAAAATTTTCAGCGAGTCGTCTGTGATTTCTGTTTCGTTCAGGAGAACAGAACGAAGTTGCTTTAAGCCAGTCAGGCTTTGAAGCAAGTCGTCGCTCACAGACTTCCCACGAAGGTTCACCTCGGTGACGTTGCCGGCTTTGTTCTTCTTAAGTTCAGCGACTGCAGCGAGTGATTCGACAGCCGCAGTATCATCGGGGGAAGCCTGAGGCTTCTTCGAAGTTGTTGCAGAGGAATCGCCGCACCCAGCCAGCATTCCAACTAGCAGTCCGATTACCGCGTAACGCATACTTCAATCTCCGCATTCCAAAGTGGTTTGACCTTCAGGTGATCGAAACCACGTTCATCGCACTTCGTACCCAGCGTCAGGGTATTGTGACGGTGGAGCCATCACTGCACGTTGCGGTCAACGTATCTATGGTCCACTTGCCGGCGGTCAGCGTGAGTTTCGTGTCAACCTTCGCCGAACCGTTCGGCCCGGTCGCGTTGAACGTCAGGTCAGCTCCACCGTTGCCGTTGTTGTTGGTGAAGTTTCGCAGTTCGATCCCATTGAAACTGGCTTCGATGGGAGTACCAAGCTTTTCAGCCAGTTCCGCGTTCTCAGTCATTGCAGCGACTGTCGCGTCGAGCGGCGCTTTGGCCTGTTGAACGCCAAAGTAAACACATCCACCACAACAGGCGGCACATAGAACAGCACCAATGCCGAGAATCCCAAGGATCAATGGCAGCTTGCTTTTCTTTTTGACGGGCGGATTTGGATCAAAACTCATGGGAAGCCTTTCTTTGGAACAGCTTCCAGAGATTGTGCACAGGCATGCGGCGATTTGAAAGCCTGTGCCCGATAGAACCAAAAAAGGCGGTGCACCTGTTGGTTATCGAGAACCTAAACAGAAGCACCGCCGAATAGTCGGACGAGCAAATCTGCTCGCCAATTAGACTGAATTTGCAATCATCAATGCGCTGGAGGAGCCTCCGTCTGGAACGCTCGAGCGCGGAAGAGGAAATCGATGATGTTGCCTTCGTGTGGCTGCAACCAGTTAAGCTGAACCGTCTTGACCTCGCCGATGTTCAGGCGATCGATGTTGGTCGAATCCAGCAAGTCGCGTTTAAACTTTTCATCATCCGTCAAAGCAGTACAGACAAGTGTGTAGCCGGACTTCTTGATGAATTGATCCTGCGGGCACTCAACGACGGAAACGAACGGGAACATGTACTCCGTATCCGCCATTTCGTCATCAGGATCAGTGACGTGTAGAACGGTTGGCCGAAGGAAGTCGCAGCGTTCGTTCTCGACCAGACGGCTCTCGCCATTGCGGTAGCTCTCGCTCACGTCTGTGACAGCGGACGACTTCACACCGTCATCAATCTGGTTGCTCATCGCCTCGGCCACGCCCTTAGTGGTGAACGCAGCAAGACCAGCTTCAGGGTCGTTCATTGGCTTTGGAGCGACCGGACCAATCCTCTTGGCGATCGCATCCGCAATCTCGGCACCGTGGCGAGGCGTCCAAACACCGGAACAACTAATGCAGCTGCGACCACTGTTTACGTAGACGCTGTCGACCATGATATCGAGGTACTTCTCCCACTCGTCGCACTTGTCTTCGCCCAGCACGATCTTGGAAAAGCCAGGACCATGAGCTCCAACCTTTGGGTTCCCATGGTACTTCTCAACAGTCGCCGATCCGCCAAAGATGACAGAGCGTTCACAGACATCGAGAACCGTGTTCCCAACCTCGTGCGGTCCGGGATACAGCGAGAACGCCTCTTTCGGAATTCCCGCCTTCGTCATAGCTTCGTAAATACGATATGGCGTCCATGGTTCTGATGAACCTGGCTTCAGGGCGAGCCCGATTTGCAGGGGAATCACCGGCAGCCACAAAGTGTGAACGCCGGGACTGTTGGAAGGAAGAACCCAGCCAGCAACGTTCGCATTGGCCTGGTAGCTAACCATCACGCCACGGTCTTCCATACCGTAGCCATCAGTGAAGATGTCCAGCGGCAGTCCACGGGTCAGAGCATCCAGAATGCCGCCCATGTTCCGCAGAGCAAACGCGTTCTTGCCCATGTTGAATAAGCACATGTTCTCCGGCAGGCCTGTCGAAGCCGACTGCAGCTTGCAGAACTCTTCCGGCGATTGCGTTCCATTCCCGCACGGCAACGTGTCGTTCTCAAAGATGTCCGCCGCCTTCGCGCACATGTCGATGAGGGCAGAGACTTTGAACTCTCGCAGAAGGTCGCGGGCTTTCTTTCCCTTCCGCATGTCCATCTTCACCAAGCCACCGTTGGCCTGATGAACGGTGGCCATGGTCTCACCAGTTTCGAAGTGAACCACTTCAGCCTGGTCTTTGGACTCGTAAGGCTTGCCCCAGCGAATGACAGGAATTTCTAACATGAATGACTTTCGTAGGGTGGGCATTGCCCACCAGAATGTGCGTTTCTAAGCGGTGGGCACTGCCCACCCTACTGCGTGTGACAAGACACTTCGCTAGTAAACGCCGACCGTGGTTGTCTTCGCGAACACGTGATAAGGACGAACGCTGCTAACGCCATCCCATGGGTACTTCTCGTGCGGCTTCTCGCGTTCTGCTTCGTCGCGTTCGAGGAAGCCTGGAATGAACAGCTCTTTCGTAAGCGTGTACAACTTCACGCGACCAGTCGCGTCGTAGTCGACCAGCTTCGTATGGTCGTCGAAGTCAACAACCTCAATCGCCGCGCGGGGTTGTGGGGCGTAGTAGGTGATCTTGTAATCGTCAGCCGGATCAAACGGCTTGCCGCACGCCAGACCCATCAGCGTGTTGCCGTAGGTTGGAGTGATGTAAACGTTCGGCCCGAGCAATTCTTCACACGCGAATCGGAACCACTGCTGAGTGAACTCAGTTCCGCCACAGAAGATGCCTTTGATGCCGACCTCTTCGATGCTGGAACCTTCATCAAGCAACCGCATCGCCAGAGCTTCAAGCAGCTTCGGCGTCGTAAACATGCCCTGAATTTCATGACCAGACTTAAGGATGGTCATAGCCTGATCGATCACGTGTTCGCCGTAGGCTTTGGCCTCTTCCACTTTGCCCTTCTTCAAGAGCTTAACGACCCATCGCGGATCGAGGTCCACGCAGAAGCTAATGCCACCGCGGTGCTGGCAAAGGTGTTCAACCGCCAAACGCAAACGACGCGGTCCGGACGGCCCAAGCATCAGCCAGTTGCCGCCTCTGGGAAACGATTCATCCGGCAGCGTGTCAGAGAACATTTCGTAGTCGATCCAGTGGTCTTCCATCACCACACGCGACTTTGGCGTACCCGTCGTGCCGCCTGTTTCGAAAACGTACAGCGGCTTATCCGCATACGGTTGAGGCACCCAGCGACGAACCGGTCCGCCACGCAACCAATCGTCTTCAAACAACGGGAACTTCTTGAGGTCGTCGAAGCACTTAACGTCCGTCAATGGGTCGAAGTCGAACTCTTTCTTCTTCTCCAACCAGAACGGGCTTCCGGTGTCGTCGCCAAAGTGCCATTGCACCATTTCGACTGTGTGTTCGTCGAGTTTGTTTTGTGCGTCGTCAATCAGTTCAGCTGGGCAGTCCACGGTACGCTCTCCGGTTTTTTCTCAGGTATGCCCCATGTTAGACTGAGGCGGCGGTGATTCAAATGAGCTCATCCAGCCATCTGCTGAATGCGAAATTCCCGTCATCTGCCGCTCATTGTGGGCCCATTCCACCAGAGGAAGCAATCATGGCCAACGACCGTTGGGAGAGCGACTTCGACGAAGCCCGATGGGCTGAGTTTGGTCGCCAGTCGATCGTGCCGGGTGGAAGTGTGCAGTGGGACTACTCTTTCGTCACCGATCTGCACGGGCTCTACGGCGACTACATCAGACTCAGCCCGATCCTGCGTATTCGTCGCTTTTCGGACTCGGTCGAAGTTGTTGCTGGAGCGAAGGCAGTGCAGTTCGACAGCGATAACCGCCCCGAAGGAGAAGCAGTTCTGTCCTATGCAGAGATGGACATGATCACCGGGCGACTATGCTGGAATTCAGCGACGCAGGATGGCCCCCATGCAAATCAATTCACGATGACAACACAGCATGGTTTCAACGTGTATTGGTCAGAGAAATGGAACTCTGGAACGGTCTGTATCGCTCTGCAGACTTCCAGAAGAGTCACCGTGAAGCGTGGCGAACTGAACGACGCGTTTGCAGCGATTCAGGATTTCATCCGCGACATCAGTGACCACGAATAGAAAAAGCGGCCAGCCGAGGTTCGACTAACCGCCTTGTGTCCTGTGACAACTAAGCAGGCTTAGTTATCGCTTCTTCTTCGTTGCCTTCTTCTTGGCCTTCTTCTTCGTTGCCTTCTTCTTGGCAGCTTTTTTCTTCGTAGCCTTCTTCTTAGCTACTTTCTTCTTGGCGGCTTTTTTCTTTGTAGCCTTCTTCTTGGTGGCCTTTTTCTTGGCGACCTTTTTCTTCTTGGCTACTTTCTTCTTGGCTGCCTTTTTCTTAGTAGCCTTCTTTTTCTTAGCTACCTTCTTCTTGGCTGACTTCTTCTTGACGACCTTCTTTGCCGCCTTTTTCTTCGCAGCCTTCTTCTTCTTTTTGGCCACCGTGATTCCTCCTACAGAGCCTCTGTGTTCTGAGATTGCCGCTGGCACCGGGCTTAGGTTCGGCTTGTCAGTCACAGTTTTGAAATGTGACCTGTCAACCCTGACAGGTCTGCAAGTTGATCATGTTTTCGATGATGACAATGCTGATCAAAACGACCCTTCACTGGCACCAAGTTCGAACACACTAACGACTTACATTCGATCGCGCGACATCGTATGTATTTCGAAAAAATCTGCAAGAGGTTCTTGACACTCTCAGGCGTCCGACAGGTCTCAAAAGTTGTCTGACTGACTAACGGCGACAAGAACGAAGTTCGTTTTGACTGCCGTCATTACACTCTGCAACACACATCCAATGCACGCGTTCTTAGCTTGCGCGAACGGTGTCCAAAGTCTGCTGCAGGTACTCAAGACTGACACGCGCGATGTGTTCGCAGCCGGGTGAGTAGTCAAAGACTTCAACCGAAACCCAACCGTCATATTGCGCGTCGAGAAGCGCTTTAAGAATCGGTTCGTATTTTGTCTCGCCCATGCCTGGACCCAACAAATTACTGTCATTTACGTGGAAATGACCGGTGACATCCTTGTAGCGATCAATCAACACAGGGATCGCTTCTGACTCTGCACCAAGCATCGCTTTCACGTCCTGGTGCAACACGAAGCGCGGGTCATCTACCAACTGCATTAGCTCCACTGCTTCCGCGCATGTGTTGATGAAGTTGGTCTCTTTTTCAGTGAGTGGTTCCATGCAAATTCGCACCGCGCGATCACCCATTAACTCGAGCGCGCGCTTGAAGACTTTGGTCGCGCAATCCATTCCAACTTTTTTGAATTTTTTTTCTGGAATGCTTCGTTGAAACGGTGAACCGAACACCAAAACGTCACCGCCAAGTTCATCACACATCAACGCAAGCCGCGCGATGTACTGCGCGGTGTCTTCACGAACATCATCATCTTCACTCGTGAGATGCAGACCTTCAGTCTGCGCGAGTAGCCAATGCAGTCCGATGATCTGCAGCCCGTGCTGCGCTGCTGTTGTTCGCATTGACTGAAGCTGATCAGAAGACACCGGGTCGGTCTGCTTGCTAAATGTAAACGGCGCAACTTCAACGCCGGTGTATCCGGTCTTTGCGATGAACTCGCACTGCCGTTCCCATTCCCAGCCTTCAAACAATTCCTGACAGATGGCAAAGCGCATCGCAAATCTCCTGGCGGTTTCACAGTTCGTCTTAAGGTGTCGTGGTATCGAATTGGTGCTGTAACCGTCAAACCTTCAGCACTGTTCCATCCAAACCCCTCAATCACCATCGCGCGCGACGGAACGACTTGCCCCGATGGTACGGACCTCACAGCGGGAAGTCAGGTTGTGACGGTTACTCCACTGAGGCTGCCTGCGGGTTCGGGAATAGGGACACAAGCGAGATAAACTACAGACACTCCTCCACCTGGCGAACCGGCGGCGACGACGTAAACCGTGACGGGCAAGTTTCCATTCGAACTTGACATTTTTTGAACCCAGGAATTGAGGAATCAGGTCATGAAGAACCTCTTCGCAATGTCCATCGCGGCAATCTCTGTTATTGCTGCCGGACAAGCTGAGGCAGGCCTGTGTGGATCAGCGAAGTACTCTAGCTGTCCGGGCAGTGCCTGCTCGTCGGTTGGCGGTTACGCGTCAGCACGGAATGCTTGTGGAATGTCCTACAGGACAATCAACGAGACAGTATGGGAGAAAGTCCCATACCAAGTCACACGAACTGTCTTTGACAATGTGACTGAACAAGTCCCAGTAAGCGTCAAGCGAAACGTTTACGAAACACATTACCGAGATGAGAGCTACACAGTGCGTAAGCCTGTGTACCAAACCCAGTACCGTACTCAGACTTACACAGTCCGTAAGCCTGTTTACCAGACTCACTACCGTGAAGTCACCTGCAAGGTTCGCAAGCCTGTTTTCACAACTTGCTACCGAACAGTGAACTACACAACCTGCAAGCCGCAGCGTCACACAACGTACCACGATGTGTGCTACACGGTTCGCAAGCCTGTTTACCAGACGAACTACCGTACGGTAAACTACACGACTTACCGAACTGAATCACAGACTCTGTACCGCGACGTTGTGTCCCACACACGCGTTCCTGTTACAGAAACCAAGACCATCAATGTTCAGGGTGGAAGCTGGCAGACCCAGCAGTACTCTGTTCCTGGTCCTGTTGTGATGCAGCGTGGTGTCGATGCCAACGGTTGCCCAACTTGCTGCCCTGTTCAGTGCCCACCCAAGACTTGCTGCAAGCGAGTTTGGGTTCCAACATGTGAGCAGAAGCAGGTTTGCTGCACTCGATACGTGACTCAGTGTCACACCAAGAAAGTTCCTTACACTGTCTGCCGACGTGTTCCAGTTTGCCAGACCAAGCAGGTTCCTTACACAACTTGCTCTTGGACTTGCGAACAACGAACTCGTAAGGTTGCTCGCTGCCACACCACTTGGGTTAAGCAGTGCCACACCAAGCAGATTCCTTACCGTAAGTGCTCTTGGACTACTCAGTGCATCACCAAGCGAATTCCTTACCGAACTTGCTCATGGACATGCGAAACACGCACACGACAGATTCCTTACCGAACCTGCTCATGGACGTGCCAGACCTGCACACGCAAGGTGCCTTACACAACTTGCCGACAGGTTTGCGAAACCAAGATGGTTACTCGCTGCAAGCGAGTTCCACGTCAGGTTTGCACAACTGCGTACAAGTGTGTTCCACGAACTGTTTGCCGACAGGTTCCTGTCTGCAACCCAGCTCCAGTTTGCAACCCATGCGGCAACGCATGTGACCCATGTGCAAACGCTTGTGGCAACGGACGCGGTTTCGGTCGACGTGGTGGTAAGTTCTTCCGTAACGCTTGCCGTGGCATGCGACGTGGCTTCGGTCGCCGAGCTTTCCGTGGCGGTCGCCGAGGTGGCATGAACGCAGGATGCGGAAACGCATGTGGCGGAGCTGTTATCGGTTCAGCTTGCGGAACTGCTGCTGTTAGCTGTGCTGTTCCTTCATGTGCTGCTCCAGTTGGCGGCTGCATGTAAGAACGAAAATGACGATGCATTGAACGGACCGGTTATCGCTGATTGGTTCACCCCTCAATGCTTGCCTGCAACCAGAGCGGCTCGGAGAAATCCGAGCCGCTCTTTGCATGCGCGCAACGTCCCGTTGCATCGGGGTTGAGTTATTGTCGGGAGTCGTGTTTTGAGCATTTGTGAGAAGGTCGCGTATCCTGTTATGAAACCGCTCTTCAGCAGCTCACGAGGACTGCGGATATGCCATGAGCAACGCTACGAAACCGTCACAGCTTTCGATTCCGATGATTCGCTGGCTCAGGAAGTGCTCGCGGTTCGCGCGAAGTTCGAATGCCTGACTCAGTTATTGATCTCAGATACCGGCTGCAACTAGCATGACATGACATATCGAGCTCAGCTTTCTTCGTGTGTTCGCTCGAAGTTGCTCGCAGTTCGATTAAACCAACGAGGCCGGAGCATGGAACTGTTGTATTTGCTGCGCAACGGAAAAACATACGGACCATTCCCCGAGGCAAAAGTTAGACGGTCCTACGAGGCCGGGGCGCTGGACAACGACACTAGAGGGTCCAAAGAAGCGGATGGTCCGTGGACCGACCTTTCCAACATGTTCCCGCAGAATTCACCCAGTGATGTTTACGGAGTCGATGAGCAGCACGAGCACAAAGCGACGCCAAACCGATCCGCTGCCATTCGTATCACCACACGACCAAGTTCGTCTGTTGATCCGTTCGGCAATCCTGACAGCCATCCCGCCGGCGGCAATCGGGATCATGAGCAACGCGATTGTCACCA
>JBGCDN010000294.1:0-3305 GCA_045105495.1 Planctomycetaceae bacterium | reverse complement strand
GTCTGGGGATGTCGTGTTATTCAGGATCCCACCTGAGTTCAGGCGGCTTATTCAGTGATTCGTCACTGATAAGCAATGCCAGCTCGGGTCATCCGAAACACGGCATGAAACGTGGCAATTTGCTCTGTCAATTCAGATTGGCAGCCGCCCCCGTGGTGGTTACGGCAAGTTACCCGGCAGGCACGTCAGCCGCATAACGCGACTCGACGTTCCCCAGCCGACTGCCCAGAACAAAGCGATTACCAAGATCGCGTTTTCTGGCTAACGGCTGCCCAAGCTGAAACGCCTGCAGTTAGACAAGACAATCGCATTGCGAACTTTCTAGCTCCAGTTGGTCCGATTTTCGGCCCTTACTTTTCAGCAAACAGTTTGTTCAAGATTGATTTGGCGAAAGCGTTTTCGTTTTCGTCACATGCCTCGCGGCTGAGTTCCTTCTTGCACAAGTATTCCCAGATCCAAAGCACTATTGGCAGACACATGGTCTGCTGAACCAAGTTGATTTGCTTCCCTGCAACGATAAGGCGTTGCGTAGCGGGCAAGTCATCGGGAGGAACCCAAATTATGAACTTCACAGAAAAAAAGATCCTGAACACCAGTCCTGAGACACAAACGGTTGCTGACTTGGTTCGCGCTGCACAGCAGGGCGACCGAGACGCTTTTGGTTTGTTGTTCGAGCGATACCGACCTGGCATCGTCGCATTGGCGATGCGTCGCGTTCGCAACGCAGACGAAGCTGAAGAATTGGCACAAGACGTGTTCATCCAAGCGATGCAAAAGATCGATCAACTGCGAGTGCCAGAAGCATTCGGTGGTTGGTTGCGTCGAATCGTGCACCGCATGGCGATCAACCGTATGACGCGAACACGGCACGCCGTGGCTTGCGATCCTGAAACGTTGGAAGCAACGTGCTTGGCAAAGGGTACGCCCGACCAAGACGCTCAGGATCGTGAACAGGCCGCAGCGGTTCGCGAAAGCATCGATCGTCTGGGTGAACTGGACCAAAAAACCCTGAAGGCGTTCTACCTTCGCGGTCAGTCGCTTATCGAAATGAGTGTTGAATTTGACGCCCCGGTCGGAACGATCAAGCGTCGACTACACGTTGCTCGTAAGCGTCTCGCCAAAGAAATGGACGTGATGCAGGCAGTCTAAGTCAGCGAGGCGGAAACGTTACGCTGCGGACTGAAAAACATCGGCCGGCGGTTGAGAAAGAAGGAGACTTCTCGCTCACCCGCCGGTTTTTTCGTGCACGACCAAGATCGCTTTGGCCTGCGCAGTGAGTGTTTCATGCGAATGGATGTGTGAGTGCTTGCTGATCAATACCGGTAGTCCGCTCGGTCGCGGCTTCGCTGGCAGCTCGCCTCTAAGTCGTCCAGTTCTTTCCGAAGCCGCTTTGTCTGATCAGGCAGTTCTTTGGAAAGGTCGTGTTCCTCGTGCGGGTCCTTTGCGATATCGAATAGCCGTACGCTGCCCTTCTTGTTCGCTTCTTTGAGTAGTTTCCAGTCCCCGGAAATGATTGCTTTTCCGTCAACTCCCTTGTGTAATCGACGGTATCCAAAGAACAGCTCGCGATCTCGTTTGTCGACGTCACCGCGGATCACGGGCATTAAGTCGATTCCGTCGATCGGCCGAGACGTTCTGTCAGCGAACGAATCTCCAACAATCGACGCAGCAGTCGGTAGGAAATCTACAGTGCTGCATCGAACGTCGGTTGAGGTTCCGGCAGGGATAGTCCCGGGCCATTCCACGCAAGCCGGAACAAGCACTCCGCCCTCATACATCGTGTGCTTGTGTCCTTTGAAAGGCCCTGCCGATGCAACTCCTTTCTTGGCTAGCCCATCCGCGGGGCCGTTGTCGCTGCAAAAGAAGATCACCGTGTTCTTCTCGATCGCGAGTTCACGCAGTTTATTTCTCAGGCGACCAATCTGCTGGTCCATTGCGGTGATGCAACCGTAGTAGTTTTTTCGCGTATTACCTGCGTTTGGGTAGAGCTTCTTGAATTCTTCGCCAGCGACAACAGGCTCATGAGGCGCATGGAACCAGACCATTGCGAGAAACTGCTTCTCCCGATTCGCTTCAACAAATGGAATCACTCGATCCATGATGATGCGACTATCGTCGCTGGAGAGGTTCTCTTTGACCTCGTCGCCGTTTTGAACATACGGAAGGCCTCCCTTCCAAGGTCCACCTGGATCACCGCCCCAACTGTTCCAATCATCGGGTGTGATTGTCGGATTCCATGTCGGTACCGCACTGGTTGTTGCGAAGTACTCGTCAAAGCCATGATGAGACGGCGGCGAATAGAAGCCTCGGGTACCGACTTCATCTGGTTTTACCCACCCGACATGCCACTTGCCGAACATGCCTGTTGAATAGCCCCGTTTCTTCAGCAATTCGGCAACAGTGATTTCGCCGACGCGCATGCCGCCGGTGTGTGCCGCGAGGATACCGAATCGAAACGGGAAGCGGCCTGTCAAACAGCTACCGCGTGTTGGCGAACAGAGCGGCGCGGCTGCGTAGAAACGGTCGAATCGCACGCCATTCGCGGCCATCGCATCAAGGTGGGGCGTATGGATTCGCTCGTTACCGTTAAAGCCGACATCTCCCCACCCCTGGTCGTCGCTCATCACGAAAATGATGTTTGGAGTGACTGAATCGTTGCCATAAGCTGGCACAGCAGTCAGTAGAAGAAGCCAGAACGCTATTCGAGGTTTGTCGATCATGAAATCAAATGTCTTGTGGTTGGGCCTATGGTGCGCGTACCCAGGAGAAATCTAAATCACTGGCCGGTTCGTATCACGCCTAAAAAATTTCGACGGGCCAGGTGTATCTGGTAGTCAGCGAAGAGCCTTGGTCCTGCCGCAACTGCTGTACATTCCGCAGCGGAGTTCATAAACGCAGCTGATCAGTTCTTTGTATTTCCCGGAACATGGACACTCCCGTTTGGACGGTGTCCGACGTACATCAATGTGTCCAAATGAGACCAGGTCGAGCGTCCGCGCTGTCTTCGCCCGTCACGGCGTCGGTCGCGAAGTGGGCCGGAGAGTTGGCGAACGACCCGGGCAAGCTGGCAATGGCCCGCGGGATCATCTCCGGGCTCGACGCCGCGGATCTGGAGACCTGGGGTTACCCGGTCGACACGCTGTTTGATGCGCTCGACGAGGCCCGCGGCGCAAACGGCACCGAGGTCCCCAAAGAGAAGCTCAACGCCTACCGCATCCAGCGCCGGATCCTCCTGAACCTGCGCAAGAACATCCACCATGAAAATTCTCTGGGCAAGGCCGTCAAGGCCGTGCGCTACTACTGCG
>JBGCDN010000293.1:0-14138 GCA_045105495.1 Planctomycetaceae bacterium | reverse complement strand
AGCGATCTTCTGTCCGTCCCACCCGACCTCACTGGTGAAGCTCGACAGCGAACAGCGAACAGCGAAAGCAACAGGCATCCCATTCAACAACATCATTGTTGCTGCGACGCACAATCATGGCTCACCGGAATACTGGGGTTCGCTTCGAGATATCTATCATCATGCAGCAATCCGAAAGTATGGGAGTGATCCGAATGAACCTGTTGCGTATCAGCAAAAGTTAGTGGATGCGTGGGTGGCAGCCATTGCCGCAGCTGTTGAGAACCTGAAGCCCGCAACAATTCAGTTGGCGACGGAGCACCAGGAGGGGCTGGCTTTCAATCGACGGTTCCACATGAAAGACGGGACCGTTCGGTTTAATCCGGGAAGGCGGAACCCTGACATTGTCCGCACTGCGGGTCCGGTGGACACAGAACTTCCCGTACTTGTATTCCGCGAGGCCAATGAGAGCGAGCCTGTCATCGCGACGCTCACTACATTCGCGATGCACACGGCTGTTCATAACGGAACCGCTTTTAGCGGAGACTTCCCTGCCATTTTACAAACGCGCCTGCGTGACAAGCTTGGAAAGCAAGTTGTGTCGTTGTTTGCGGAAGGGACTGCAGGTGACGTCAACCACGTTGACGTGGCCCGGAAGACTCAGCTTCGTGGTCGTCCCGAGGTTGAACGAGTTGGGAATGCGCTTGCTGATACCGTTCTGGGTTCTCTCAAGAACGCCAAGTCCGTTTCTGGGCTTCACCTGGCCATGGTGACAAAGATTGGATTTGCTCCATTTCAGCCAGTCAGTGAAGGCCGCTTTAATGAATCCGTCATTGAACTTCGCGATTACGCTACGCTTCGACAACCCTTTCTGAAGACGGTTGCTGCTTGGCGAGACTGCCATGGTCGTCGCTACACGAAACAATTTCCGGATGGGCGTAAGCCGTTGGAAGTTCAGGCGATTCGACTAAATGCAGACACTGCAATTGTGACTCTGCCCCACGAAGTCTTTGTTGAGATCGGCCTCGCGATTAAGGCTGCTTCTCCATTCCGCAACACAATTGTGATTTCGTTGGCCGGCGATGTTGATTTCTATATCCCAACGCGGCGAGCTTTCGAAGAAGGCAGCTACGAAGTGACGACCTGCCCTCTGGATCCTGGATGCGGCGAGATCTTGCTCGACACTGCCCGCTCCGCGTTGAATGAACTGAAGGCGATGGACAACTGAGTTGCTTGCAATTCGGGGTCCGTGCATCGCCTTAGCACTGTTCCCGCTGCTCCGTTCAATCACGGCCCATGTTGGATCGAAGAGTCTTCGACAGCTTCTTCGCTGAGTCATTGTCCGGCGAATAGACGTTGTGATCCTCAGTAGGATCTTGGCTGTGATCGAACATCATGGCTCCGATACGTTTGCCGCGTCTGCCCACGTACTCTGAATACCTCAGTTTTCCGTCGTGAATGGAGTTGCCATTCTTGAACCGACTAATCGCAAACGGATTCCCGGGAAGCGTTGGGTCTCGCATGCTCTTCATCTGGCTGGTTCCATCAAGGTGGCCCGGCAGCGGTACCTCGCAGAGCTCGCAAAGGGTTGGATAGATGTCGATGAACTCCACAAGCGATGAAACTCGCGTTGCGGGTTTGATGGTGGAATCTGTCGGAGCTTTCATGATCAGTGGAGTGTGGAGCGATGTCTCGAAGCATGAGTGCTTGTTCCACATGCCGTGTTCGCCCAACTGCCAGCCATGGTCACCCCAAAGAACGACGATCGTGTTCTTGTCGAGCCCCGTATCCTTCAACGTTTCCAGAACTCTGCCGATTTGTGCGTCCGCAAAACTAACGCACGCATAATAGCCGTGAATCAGCGATAGGGCTGTTTCTCGATCAACTGGTTTCTTCGGATGGATTAACGCGTACGATCGCAGTTCGCCAGAACTATGCGGCGCGTCTTTTGGAACATCCGTAGGAATCCGGTAGTTGTTCGGCAACTTGATCGAGTCTCGATCGTACATGTCCCAGTACTTTTTCGGCGCGTTGAACGGTAGATGCGGCTTCAGGAAACCAACGGCCAGGAAGAACGGTTTCTCCCCCTGCTCTGTGGCCAACCTTTTCAAATGCCCGATCGCCTCGTCTGCACAATGGCCGTCCGGGTAGTTGTTATCGGGGGCATCGAACGATTCGAAGGGGGCACCGCGATGTCGTTTCTTCTTTGGGAATAGTTCTCTGCCTTCAGCGATGTGGGCTCTCATTGCTCCGAGATCCTGATAGGCATTCTTGTTCGATTTCCATGGCGGAATTGACCAGCCATCAACGTGATCGTCCTTATGATGAAAAACCTTGCCGAGACTCATCGTCTGGTAGCCCGAGTTCTTAAAGTGCGTGTGCAGTGGCACGGCGTCCGGGGCGTCTCTGTCGGCTCGAGTTAGATAGGATTTAAACCGATTTCTGCTGGGGCGTACTCCAGTCATCAGTGATGCTCGCGAAGCACCGCAGGTCGGCACCATGCAATACGCTCGTTCGAACAGAACGCCTTCGGCCGCAAGACGATCGATGTTCGGCGAGCGAATGTGTTCTCGTCCGTAGCAGTTCAGTTCTGGCCGTAGATCATCAACGGCAATGAACAGAACATTGGGCTGTTTGTCTGCACTGCTTACCGAGTCGGACAAAGTCAGCAGGCAGATGCCAAGCAAGAGGGATAATTTGAATCGCATGGTCGAGTGCTTTGCGTGAGTTGATTGATGATTGCATGGTACACAAACTCAAAGGCAAATCTGCAAGCCTCCACATCGTTGGTCATTCTTCGCTTGTAAGCGAAGGAAGCAAGGCATTGCTAAACTCGTCTACAGTAGCTTCATTCTTGAAAAGAGCCGGGTTGAGACTCATGAAACGTCTTGTACTTTTCGTTCTTCTGGCGTCCCCGCTTGCTGCGGCCGAGCAACCAAACATTCTACTCATTCTTGCGGATGACATGGGCTATGGAGATCTCGGCTGTACAGGAAGCGAACTGCTGACGACGCCACACATTGATCAGCTTCGTGAGTCGGGGGTGCTGTGTGCTCAGGCGTATGTGGCCAGTCCGGTGTGTTCGCCATCGAGAGCGGGGTTGATCACGGGACGTGACCCGCGACGGTTTGGGTACGAAAGCAACCTGAACGCAGCGTCTGCGAAGTATGCGACTCGGCCCGAACTGCTGGGCTTGCCCCCGGGAGAACATACTCTGGGCGATCATTTGAAGGCGGCCGGTTACGCGACGTGTCTGATCGGGAAGTGGCACCTCGGATCAGGCATTGGGTTCCATCCAAACGAACGTGGTTTCGACTATTTTTGCGGGATGCTGGGTGGCAGCCACGGCTATTTTCCCAAGCCGGCCAACAACCGGCTCGAACGCAACCGTAAGCCGCTTACGCAATTCTCAAATCCCTACCTGACGGATTTCTTCACCGACGCAGCGCTTCGTTGGATGGAGGCCAACGATCCAGCGCAGCCGTGGTTCATGTTCTTGTCCTACAACGCTCCTCACGGACCGATGCACGCGACAGAACAAGATCTGGCGAAGTTTGCGCACATCAAGAACAAGAAACGGCGTATCTACGCGGCGATGATGCTGGCTCTCGACCGAGGCATCGGGCGGGTCATGGACCATTTAGATAAGACCGACCAACGGAAGAATACGTTGGTGTGTTTCTTCTCCGACAATGGCGGAGCTACCAACAACGCAAGTTGGAACGGGCCTCTTTCGGGCGTCAAAGGCACGCTGCGGGAAGGCGGAGTTCGCATTCCCATGATCTGGTCGTGGCCGGGAAGACTACCGTTGAATCAGACGCATGCACCAGTTGTCTCCAGTCTGGATTTGCTACCAACGTTCGTCGCAGCTGCGAATGCAAAGCCGCTGCCACTGAATCCACGAAGAAGCCACGAAGACAAGAATAATCGCAGACGAGCTGTCAGGAAGTTCGGCGAGTATGACGGCGTGAACTTACTGCCAATCCTGTCTGGCAAGCAGCAACCCAAGCCGCGGACGTTGTTCTGGCGATTGCAGGGCCAGCGAGCCGTTCTATCAGGAACCGACAAACTGATCGCCCCGTCTCATCGCCCAGCGCAGTTGTTCGTTCCTGCCACAGATCCCGGCGAAACCAACGACCGGCACGCCAGCAATCGTGATCGATTGATGGAGTTGTTCAAACAGCTCAGCGAGTGGGAAGCCAGCCTGGCAACGGTCCCGCTATGGGGTTCATCACCCTTCTGGTCCGGCCAAAGCGCCAAGCACTATGACAACTGGCCAGTGCGCGAAGAACCAAAGTAGCGTGAGAGTCTGTAGTCGCGAAGCTGAGCCATGCGTTCGTCTCGCGTTTCAGCCCGGGGATACTGCCTCGTTAGTCGCTCATGATTTCGAGTCGGTGGGTCTTGGCGATGGCGGTTGCTCGTCCTTCATCGACGCCGGCGGTTTCGGCAAAGGTGAGCCAGTTGGAGATGGCTTCGGCGACCGACTGGACTATCGATTTGGCGCGGCGGGTTTTGATGTCGGCGAAATTGCCGAGTGCGATGAGGTCATCGAGTTCGAAGTCGTCTCGCTTGCCGTTGAGGGTCATTTGATGGCGGTTGGTCCACGCTCCCGCTGGGTTGTAGGACCATGCCACGTCGAACGCAGGTGAGAGGTTCCAGTCACCAGACTTGTCCATCAGGAAGGCGATGTTCTTGACGTGATCGTCCTGGTTGCGGGCGATGACATTGAAAACGGCTCGACGGAATTGTTGTTCGAGCTCGGTCTGCCGAAGTCCTAAGTCGCGGCAGGTCTCTATGGCTTGTTCGTACGAGTAAGCACCGGCTTCGTTGAAATCGAAGTGCCGCATGGCACACAGTGACTGCATGTGAAGCTTCTTGCCTTCGGGTGTGCGGTCGAATCGCTGAGTCATGAAGTGTGATCGGCCGCCTTCTTCATGAATCCGGCAGCGACTCATCTCAACACCGGCTTCGACGGCCATCAGGTGATAGGCATACTCGATCAAGCCATAGCCTTGCGGGTCGGCGAGTTCTTTGTCGCGATTGTTGCTGATGCCATCGAATTTCATGATCCAATACGTGAAGGCATCATCCGCAAGAACCTGTCCGGATCGAAACTCGCCGGTGCTTTCGTTCCACGCCAGGATGCCTTTCGCGCGGGCACCGCCGGCTGAGGTCCCGACCTGCAGAATATTCTGGATGGCTTCAGCGTCGTCTTCGGTTCCCTCCAATTGGCCAGAGAGTGATTTACGGCTATTTAGAACACGCTGAGCAAGTTGCACTAAGGCGTCCACTTCGAGCTGCGCGCTTTGAGTTGGTGCGCCAGAAATGGTTGGCTTGTATTCGAGGGCACCGATGCCTCGGGAACCGACATAGCACAATCGCTCGACCGGGTTGAAATCGTCGGCCGATCGTCCTTGTCGAACAAGCCAGGCGTCAATCAGCGCGTTGCCAAATTTGTCAGGAAGTGAGTCTGCCAGAAGGCCCGGCAACCCTTTAAAGGTCGCTCGATTGAGCGCCGGGAATCGGAACGTGCCGTCACGCAGTGGCATCGTGAGTGGAGCGACCTGGATTCCGCTGGGAACAAACTCAGGTGCGAACTGAAACACGCTGGTCTCTGTACGCTGGTCCCAGGTGACGGCTGCGATTTCTTTTCCCCACAGGATGACTTGAGCGTCGATCATTTAGTCGTCCCATTCCCAGGGGGTCGGTTGGGCCGGCTTTTTGCGAGGCGACGATGCATGCTTCCTTGGCGGCCGCTCACGCACTCGATCAATCGGAGAGATGTCCGGAACCACAAACAGCGCCAATAATTCATCGGTCAGCCCAAGTGCTCGCGCGACGCGAATGAAGGTGTTAAGCGATACGCCCTCCCCGTTCTCCATGCGGCTAATCGTTCGACGCGACACGCCAGCCTCACTGGCCAGTGAGGCCTGACTGACGTTCTGGTTCAACCTGGTAGCTTCCAGCCGCTTGCAGAGCTGCAGTTCAAGGCTGTCATGTGTCGTTTGGGACATTTGTGGCTCGTATATGTCTCTTTCATCGTACTTTGATAATTATATTGCGCAGTATCTGGATGGCAAGTAATTTGAGCCACATGTGACGCATAGTGTGTGTTTATGAGGTTTTTTGAGCCGCATTTTGCGCAATTGTAGGGCGGGGCCAAGGCCGGGCGGCGTGCGTAAATAGACGAAAAGACCACCCAGTAGCCAGCGGCGTGTTGCTCTTTGCGTCTCGGACGATGTGGGTTCCGTGGCGATAACCGCCTCCAGCCACAATGATCGGAAGGTTAATGCAGGCAGTTGTGCGACGATGCGTTTTCGGAGGTTGGAACCGAACAGGACCGCAGTGTTATCCAACAGCGAAGAGCCGCCTTCGTTCGCTCGTTGAAGTTGTTCTTGAAAACGGAAGCTCGAATCTGTCGAAGAGTCGTTTCAAAAACGGGGCTTTGGTTTGCATTCCTCCAAGAAAAGAACGCATCACGATTCTGGGTAACGATTCGCGGTGGCTAACCAACGAACAAAGCCGCCTGACGTACCACTTGGACAAGCCAAGGCGTCCGGCGACTTCGCCAGTTGAGTAAAATACTTTTCCCCCACAGGCAGCTTCAGCGACCGAAGCGTTGGAAACGCTACCGCAGCTGGCGCAACAATCGGCCATCGGAACCGGCTATTCCGCTGTCGCTAACGGGTTCTTATCGCATGCGGAAGTTGTTTCGCCTTGAGTTCGATGTCGGGGCGAATGGAGACATCGGTCGGAAAGACTCGCCAGGTTTGCCCGGCCCTTGCTCCGATTGGTGTGCCGCCCTGACTGAACAAAACGAACAACCCTGTTTCGTCTCCGATGGCCCGAAATTCCGATCCGCCTCCACGATACTGCGCCAGTTGGAACGTCGATATGATTTCTTCCGCCAGCGCATTCACACTTCCGTTGGCAACCAACCCGATCTCACTGGCACAAAGGATCTCATCGCTGTGGAAGTCACCCTTGGTTGCGTTCTTCATGTCGTGGCGACAGATCAATTCCAGGATGTTACCGGCAGGATCCCAGAAGTAGATCGAGTGGGCATTCCAAAACCCGAGCGGTCGAATTTCGTTGGGAAAATCTCTGTTTCGAAACTGCGCTGGAGTGACAGCCAGCTTCGTTCGCGCGCCTAGCCAGTTTCGGGCTGAGAGAATCTTGTTCTCCGGGATATTGAACGCGAAGTGATAGTACGGTCGCGACTTACCCGGCGCGGGCGAAAACGTGATCTGCGTCGCTCCAGCCCGAACGACAAGAGAAGTGGTTAACCCCACCTCCATTTCAAGAACGTTCTTGTAGAAGGCTGCCATTTTTTCCAGCGGAGCTGCGGTCAGCAACGACAAGTGTTGGATTCGATGCGGCACGGCCGTTTTCGTTCTTACCGCTTTCCTTGAATCCTGATTGGCGGCCGGAGCATTCGACGATGCAAGTAACGTCGTCGAGGCGATTGCGCCCGCCGAACTCAATGCAGAAACTTTCAAGAACTGTCGTCGCTGGCACGCCGGACTATTTTCGCTGACTCGCATCAAACTTCTGGATCTCGACGCGGTGATCGTTCGAGACTCATCGCAGAAGTAGCAATCATCCGAACCGATATCACCCTGTTCGTAACAAAGATCTAAACTGCTCCAGTCACGACCGCCGAGTCGCGAAAATATGAGACAAAACACTGCGGGACGCATCACCTGATCGTGTTCAATTCAAAGCAAGGAAACGCGTGTCTCCGAGGCGGTGGCGAGGTACTACCTGGAGAGATTTGGTTGGCGTTTGCTCTTAGTGAAGTCGGTTATTTTCTTGCCGTCGAATCTCGCCAGCAGTCCGAACCGACCGCCGAACCAGAGGTGGTCGTTCTTGTCGGCCATGATGAACCGCGTGTCGATCAGTTCCTGGCCGCCCTTTGGTGGGAAGTTCGTGAAAGTCTTGCCGTCGAAGCAGCACACGCCGCTTCTGGCGAAACTCCCCAACCACAGTTTCCCGGTATTGTCCTGGTAAAAACACGAGACCATCCGGCTGCGGAGCCCGTTTGCTGTTGTGAAAGTGGTAAAGGACTTCCCATCAAAACGGCACACCCCATTGTCACGAGTTCCGAACCACATGTTTCCAGATTTGTCTGCGAAGCTTGCGAATATCATGTCATCGCTGAGGCCGTCCTTCTGGTTGAAATGCGTAAGCTTCTTCCCGTCGTAACGGCTCACACCGCCATGGGTCTGCGACGTGAACCAGATGCTACCGGCGGAATCTTCTGTCATGCTTTGAATTACGTTGTAGTGGCGACCGTTGGGTTGAATTCGACCTGCGTTCTTCAGGAAGCTGGTAAAGGTCTTGCCGTCATAACGGTAAGCACCGCCTCCCAGCGTTCCGATCCAGAGATTCCCGCGCCGATCTTCCAGAAGACTCAGCACCAACTTTGCATCGTCCGCGCCCGGAATCGGAACATGAGTGAACATCTTACCGTCATAGCTGCAGAGCCCGTCTGCGGTCCCGAACCACAACTTGCCATCACGGGCTTCAACGACAGACCACAACTTGTTGCTGTTGAGTCCGTCCTTCTTTGAGAAGTTTGTGAAGGTCCTACCGTCGTACCGATACACACCGTCGTTGGATGAACAGAACCACAAATCTCCTTTTCGATCCATGATTCCCGCTGCCACAATATCACCACCGCCGTAGCCTGTGGCCCGTTGCTTGTCTCGAATGCGTTGCTGTTCTTCCGGCGGAGCCTGCATGGAGTGACGTGATCGGCGCTGCTCTATCGAAACGGATGTGCGCTCGACGGGTGCCGTTGCAAACGTGGTGCGAATTCTTAGGAGTTCCGTCCACACATTTGACTCGAACGGTTTTGGCGAACCGCAAACGAAGATCAAGCCGTGCTTGTTCCTTCCGCGAATCACTTTGACACGCAGGTTCTGCTTCAGTGAAGTCGCGTTGACGAATGGCTCTCGCCAGTTGAGGGTGTAGACGAACTCGCCGTCCTCTCTGCCCTTGAGCTTACGCGGCTCGATGGAAAACTTCGTTGTATCAATCTCATTTCCAGCTTTGTCTCTGCCGCCCGTTGCCAGGCCCTGAAAGTAGATCAGCAGTTGAGAACCGATGGATTCTTCTGTCAGTTCGGCTCGCTCCGACAGGTCGAGGGCGAACAAGTAGGACATGAACCAATCCGAATCGGGTTTGCGAAACTCTGGCGGAAGCCTCAGGTGCTCCAACCCGCGGAAAGACATGGCCGGTGCAAAACCTGGGGGAAGAGCGATCACTTCTTCCATCCAACCTTTTGGAGCAACCAACCGCTTTTCGTACTTCTGACGGCCAACGATTTCTCTGATCGTTCGGGCGGCGGCTGTGTTACCAGGCTCGAGTTCGAGTGACCGTTTGTAGTTTGCGATTGCGAGCTTCTCATCGCCCTTGCGCAGGTACGCCTCTCCGAGGCTGTCGAACGTGTTTGAGATTTCCGGATACAGCTCTGTGTTGATCTTGAAGATCTCAATCGCCAAATCCACTCGTTTGTTGTGCATCAACTGATAGCCCAGTTGATTGATGGAGTGGTCCTGAATCGAGATCTCTTCAGGTTCGTCGCGTTTCAGTTGTTGTAAGGCGAGTCGCGCTTTCTGCACGTCGCCTTTTGACAAATCTGACAAGGCCGTTCGAGTCGTGGCGTGCAGCCACTTTGGTTGCGTGGCATCGGGACCAACAGCTTTTGACAACGCGATCGCGACGCCTTCCCAAGGTCCGTCTTTGGTGACATTGATGATCGAAGTGCCGTTGAATCGAAACAGCCCTCCTGAAAAACCCAGCCACAGTGTCCCGTTTCGCGCTTCATGCGCGGCCTGGAGTCCAAGAGCCCAGGTTAGATCCATGCGGTTCGTCCTATTGAACAGCCTGAAGCTTTTGCCGTCGTAGCGATACACGCCATGCCGGGTTGCTCCGATCCAGATGTTGCCGGAACGATCCTGATAGATGGTGTAGATGTCGTTGTTGTGAAGGCCTTTGACGTCCGGAAACGTCGTGAACGTCTTTCCGTCGAAACGACAAACGCCGCCATCGCCGGTCTGGCGAGGCTGATGCGATTGCATGCAGGCGAACCAGATGTTGCCCTGTTTGTCTTCCAAAATGCCATTCACGTTGTTGCTGCACAGTCCGTCCTTCTTCGTGAATCGCGTGAATGATTTGCCATCAAACTTCAACGCGCCGTAACCGTCTGTTTTGAACCATAAGTTGCCGCCGCTGTCTTCCAACGTCAGCGAGGCGGAGCCCGGGACGACGCCATGGGACGCGATCTCATTCTTGTTGATGGGTAGCTTGTACTCGGAGAACGTCTTGCCGTTGAAGCGAAAGACGCCGGACAGCATGTTCGCCCAGATGTTGCGATCCTTGTCTGCATAGACACTGCCGCCGCCCGGAGGAAACGGCGACTTCCTGTCTTTCAGCGGCATCAGGCCTTCCGCTTCGCCGAACCGCTTGATTGTTTTGCCGTCGTATCTGCAGATGCCTTCCTGAGTACCAATCCACAGGTTCCCGTCTTTGTCTTCCGCAAAGCTCGTGACACCGCCGCCCGGCAGTCCGTCCTTCTTCGTGAAATACCTCAGCGATTTTCTGTCGTAACAAACCGCCCCCATTTGCATGGTTCCAAACCAAAGATTGCCTTTCCGGTCTTCATAGATTTCGATGGCGTATTTTGAAATCTGCCGAGTCACGTCCGGGATGACAGGTTCACCCGGTGGAGTGGTCGTCTTAAGTTTGGTTCTGAGCCAACTGGTCAGAAGCTTCCGTTCGGCGTCGGATGGCTGATCGAAGTCGGGCGGCGGCATCGTGCGTCCCTCCATTGCCCGCACGACGTTGACGTAAACATGTCGAAGCGGATCAAAATCGGATTCCGTTTTCGCCGCGAGGAAGTCGAGCCCTGGCATGTTTCCCACCTTGTGACACTCGACACAGTACTTCACCAGCAACGGCCGAATCTGCTTTGCGAACTGTCCATCACCTGCCCGTTTGACTTGAGCAACTCCCGCCGTTGAATCTCGCGGCGGTTGCGCCAATGCAGCTGGGCCGTAAACCGCGTCTCCGACAAACATCGCGACGATCAGGACACAGCATTTCGCTTCACAAGGTCTCATCAGGGCTTCCAGCAGAATTGGTCGTGGTTTCAGCTTCCACTTCCCCTAACGGAGTCGCGTTACAGTCAGTTTTTGCACCGAAAAGCGATGCCGAAGACTTCAGGGGACTTTCGGCTACAAAAACCGCTGCGAATTCTAGTCAACATCACCGAGCTCATGGCGTAGTCGACTGAGAACTCGGGACTTCGCGACACGGACAGTCCCCGGCTTCATCTTCAAATCAGCGGACACGTCAACAGTCTCTCGACCTTCGACGACCGTCATCCAGAACGCTCGCCATGTGCGCTCTTCAAAGTGTTCCTGAATGAGTACAAGGGCTCGCTGGAGCAACGCGGTTTCAATGACATCATCCGGCGCGCTGTCTTCAGCAGCGTCCGGTAGTTCAGCCATGCGAGCCTGCCTTCGGTTCCTCCCGCGCCGGTCGTCTGACGTTCACGGGCGCGAAAGTGATCAATGACCTTGTTGCGTGTCACGGTTCGCAACCAGCCGCGGAATGTGTCGGATTCGCGGTTTCGACGAAACTGATGGAGCCGCGTTGCGACCGCCTGAAACACTTCCTGCAATACGTCTGGAATCTCCTGTTCGTTGAGCCGCATATGTCGGCACCACTGCACAACCGTCGGCGCGTAGAGTTCGACCAGTCGGTCCCAGGCGTCAGGATTCTTTTCGCGAAGCGCCGCGATGAGGCTGGGAGATGTCGGATTCTCGTCCGGCGGTTCGGTTGAGTCTAATGCGTTCATACGAACCTGCTCCGCGATTTGCGTGCCTTCAGCAGTAGGCCAAATGCAAGCAAAGTGAGTCCGACGGCCACGCCACCGATCAACAGAAACGCTCCGCGGAGACCTTTCGCAGTTCGGTTCTCGTCCTCGGTTAAAGGATGCACGATTTCCAGAACGCCCCGCACATCGCCCTCGCGCCAATCGTTTTTCGGCGTTTGCGGGTGTTCGTTGTGGCATTGGACACAACTCCGCGTCATCACCTGCGCGGTCGCGTATCGCAGGATCGGACGGTCAGCAAGTTCTTCGAAGCGGTAGAACGGTGTCTCGGGAGACTTCGTGAGCGCGGCAATCGCGTCGACTTGAAAGTCATCTTTCGGGCCACCGTCGTCTCGCCACGGAAATGGAAAGTCACTGTAAAGCTGCACGTTCAAGCCATCGCCGACACACCCCATTCGGCGACCGGCTTCGATCGTAAAACTTGCCGGAAACAACATCGGTCTTTGGCCAGCTTCATATTCTGCGGTCGTGCCCACAAGGTCGGCATCAAGCTTCGATGCCGCTTCGCTGTACAAGGTGTTGAATTGCTCAATTGCGTCGGACTGAAGCCGCACACTTTCAAGGGCGGACTGCTGCACAAACCAATGTGACAGCGACGACAGGTAGATGAATCCAGCCAGCGAACCGACAGTCACGCCGGACAGCAACGAAGCCGCAGCCGGGTTCTTTGCACACCAACGCATCAACCGAGCCGACCAGCGCGGTACGTTTGCCTCCACCGATTCGCCGTCAACGAAGCAAACTCACTCACCATGAACCGAACACCATCGTCGGTGCGGCCAACTTCATGAAGCCCCACGATCCCATCATGCTTCAAGCTTGCCGTGCTTCTTGCTTCACGCTCGAACCGATCATCTGGTTCCGAGGATATCAGCCGGCCATGCCGTTCGGCGTTAATCGCCACGATTCGATCATGTCGCGGGTCGTGGGCTTTGAACACGTGCCCAAACGAGCCAACTCTAAGTTCTTCGATGAGCAAGAACCGTCCGACTTTGCATTCACCCGACTTCATCTGATCGGCCAGACTCCGTCCATGATCCAGCGCACGAAGTCCCAAACGAGGCGCAGCGATAACCGGAGTCGCCTCATCGTTCACCGGAGCATTCTCCCCAACGCCGCGCAGTCCATTCACCAAGGAATCAGAATCAGAGTCGAATCGCGTCAGGGATTCTTCGCACAATTGGCACGCAGCGACATAGCAGGGCAATCGAATCCGTCGAAGACACGCTGAGCCTGCCGGATGCGAAAAGCTCAAGATCGGCGTCTCCAGGGCAGAGTTTCGGACTCACAACGCAGCTCCTCTGTACATTGACGCTCAAGGTTCGACACAACCTCAGACAGTCTAACGGGAACGCGTTACACCTCCGCACACGCCGCTAATCGTCGAGAAACGTCCGATCCGCGGCATTCCCCAGCGAGGCGTGCATGGAAGCTCAGGAACTTCATTCCGCCTACGTGCGGTGCCTCCCCGAGGGCAATTTGATCGTTCCCGAAAGTGCGTCGGTCCGATACAACGAGGGGTTTTGACGGCCGAACGGTCGAGCGCCCGGTAAGGTGTTCCCGCTCAACTGCGGAGCGGCGTCGACAAGAGTCACAATACAGTCTCGAATACGTGGTGGCAGACTCGGCCACGACTCCACGAGATATCCAAGAGCGGTGCCATGAAGAGACTCTGGTTGACCGTTTGAGCAACCTGTCCGCTTCGCAATCGCTGTTACAGGAAATGCAAAAGCCGCAACCACTTGACTATCAAGTGGTTGCGGCATGGAGGCGGCGGGAATCGAACCCGTGTTTTGGGCGATGTTAAGTTGAAACCAGACAACGACTTAGGTCCGCACCTCGAGTGGTTGGCTGCACTATGGCTGCACCGTGAGGACACTGATCCGCAGGAGATGGCACGTATTGGCAGGATCGTGGAGGTCTGGTCATCGTTACCTGAGCACCTCAAGATCGCAGTCGAAGCGATTGCATCAACTCCAGAGTCCGTCGAGTGATTTTGCATGCCAGAGCCGATCAAAACATCAGAGCGTGGACCTCGATCGAGCGATTGCTGATGAGCGTCACGTTTCTCCGTATGTCGAGTTACAATTGCGTTCAAACTTTTCCCACATTTTCTGTCCAATGGCGGCGCGCGAGCGCATCTGTCAATAATGGCGAATGATCTCGACATCACTGCACTGATTGCGGCCTCCCGAGCAGGGGGCGAAGAGGCAAAAACGCAGCTCTTGGGCTGCTTCCGCCAGTATTTGCGGCTGCT
>JBGCDN010000292.1:0-5229 GCA_045105495.1 Planctomycetaceae bacterium | reverse complement strand
GCAGCAGTAGTACGCCAATGCCAATGATCGCGACTCGAGAGCGTCCGGAGCGATGTTTTGGGTTCGTCATGGAGGTTTCGCAGAATAGTCAGCTGGTTGATAGGGCGTGGCAGCAGTCAATACATCGATGGACCCAGATGGCCATTCGATTTGTCTACGATACCAGCACCGATTTGGAAAGTACTGGTTCGATCTTAGATGTGTGCTCCCGCTACCAAAGCGGCAAATGCGGAATGCTGCGCCTTCTTGCTGGCACTGTGGTTCTCATCGAGCAGTATCAAGATGATGGGAAAACTCGAATCGTCGCACCGTTAACTGATTAGCATCGGTAAACTGGATCGGTTCGTAGCCGCCCGTTATGCCGCGTATTTAAGACGTCCTTATGAACTTCACTCTCCCATCAACGCTTATTCTTGTCCTGATTAGCGTAAGTGCCCACGCGTATGGTCAGGAAGATGCGGCGCCAGCGACTTCCGACAAACAGGCGGACTCGAAGGCAGCCCCCGACTTCTCCAGGAAGATTGATACCCAATCGAAGGTCTTGACTCGGCATGAGGTCATGATCAACGGCCAGAAGGTTCCGTATACAGCAACAGCTGGAACGCAACCGGTTTGGGATGAAGACGGCCATCCCGTGGCCACTCTGTTCTACACGTACTACCAGCGGACAGGCGTCAAAGATACGGCGAAACGCCCGCTGGTAATTTCGTTCAATGGTGGGCCGGGTTCTGCGTCCGTGTGGATGCATCTGGCTTACACTGGTCCACGCATTCTGAAGATCGACGACGAAGGGTTTCCGGTTCAGCCCTATGGTGTTCGTGACAATCCACATTCGATACTCGACGTTGCCGACATTGTTTTCGTGAACCCGGTCAACACGGGCTATTCAAGAATCGTCGATCCGAAAGCGGACAAGACTCAGTTCTTTGGTGTGAACCAGGACATCGCGTACCTGGCGGAATGGATCAACACTTTCGTCACCAGAAACAATCGGTGGACTTCACCCAAATACTTGATCGGCGAGAGCTACGGGACGACTCGAGTGAGCGGCTTGTCGTATGCATTGCAGAACAAGCAGTGGATGTATCTGAACGGCGTTATTCTGGTTTCGCCAACCGGACTGGGTATTGATCGAGACGGCCCCGTCAACGCGGCGAACCGCTTGCCTTACTTTGCGGCGGCTGCGTGGTATCACAAGAAACTTCCTGCAGACCTGCAGAGTCTTGATCTGGACGAAGTTCTCAAGCAGGCAGAAGAGTACACACTCAACCAACTGCTGCCGGTGCTCGCCAAGGGCGCGTTTGCAAGCGAGTCGGAACGCAGTAAAGCGACGACTGTTTTTGCTCGGTTCTCTGGGCTCAGTGAGAAGTCGATTACGCAACACAATCTGGATGTTCCCACCAGCTTCTTCTGGAAAGAACTGCTGCGTGAAGAAGGTCAGACCATTGGTCGCCTGGATTCGCGGTACAAGGGGCTGGATCGTATGGATGCCGGAACATCGCCCGACTTCAATTCTGAGCTGGCGTCCTGGCTGCACTCTTTCACGCCCGCGATCAACCACTACTTTCGCAACGATCTGGGGTACATGACAGACGTCAAATACAACATGTTTGGTTCGGTTCGGCCATGGGATCGTGACGGCGATCAGACAGGAGAGAACCTCCGGCAAGCGATGGCCATGAATCCGTTTTTGAAGGTGATGATCCAAAGCGGCTACTACGATGGAGCGACCACATACTTCAATGCCAAGTACAGCATGTGGCACATCGACCCAAGCGGCAAACTGAAAGACCGAATGAGCTTCAAAGGCTACCGCAGCGGCCACATGATGTACCTGCGAGCCGAAGATCTAAAGACGTCCAACGAGGACATTCGCGAGTTCATCAAGAGTGCAACGCCGGACAAAGCTGCGAAGTACTAACTCACCCCAGTAGCTCTGAGGTGGTGCCATCAGCCTTGGATTTGGCAAGAGATTATTGAAGAGGCCCGAGTTTGTTGGGTAGATCTGTTTCATATCAAATTTTCTGTCCGCTATTGATGGAGGCCTGCGTTCCTACTTTCGACCCTTTATTTGAAAGTCAGAACACATGCGACGCCCACGAAGCACACAGAATCGCCGACGAAAAGCACAGCAGGTCTCTTCGAACTGTGCTGAACAGATGGAACAACGCATCTTGCCGGCCGGAATCGTAAAGGTTGCGGTCAAAGGGAATGATTTGGTCGTCACGGGTGATCGAGTCAGCAACTCGTTCATCGTCGAAGAGCATCAGGGCGAAGTTCGTGTACGGAAGCTGTTCCAGACAACTGAGGTTGTTGGAGGCGATACGGGCATTCCCGCAGGCCAGCTTGGTCGCTTGACGATTAACTCCAAGGGCGGTGACGACTATGTCGAAGTCGGTCTTGGGTTGTCCGTCGGTGGCGACCTGATTGTGAAGCAAGGCGGTGGCGACGATCTGCTGGACTTCAAGTCAGCCGATGGCGGAACATTTGTTGGTGGCAAGACCATCATCAAAACCGGTGGAGGCGATGACCAACTGTACTTCGACGGAGTTGAATTCACCGGCGATGTTACCGCAGTGATGGGTGGTGGAAACGATGAAGTTTACGTTGCCGAATTCAATCCGATCGTGGAGTTTCAAGCAAAGGCAACGATTAAGTTGGGAGGCGGAAACGACTCACTGTTCATCGACAATAGCACGGTCGCCGACTGGACCATGGTGAGCATCGATGGCGGGGGCGGCCAGGACGGAATCAACTGGGCCCCTTCATCCCTCATCGGACTCGGCGCGAACGTCAGGAAGTTCGAGATCGACTTATAGTCTTCTTCGGTCTGGCTTGGCGTGTGCCGTGGCTTTAGGACGATTGAATCGCTTGGAAATTATTCCGCCGCCATCTCTTTCTGCTGACGAGCAGCTAGAACAAAACTCTCGATATCCGCGCGCGAGTCGGTGGACGGGTACTCGACAATTCCATGGTCGGTATCAACAACGATTGTCGAGTTGCGCAGGCACAACAATTGATACGCTGCGCCTGCACCGAAGGAAGCGGCAGTAACCCAGCCAAGCCATTCGTACGGGACGGACGCTTTCGAGATTCCTGCCAGTGTGCTCAGGAATGCCATCCAAAAGATGGGCATCGCGATATTCCAGCTTTTACGGAACCAAACTCCGTTCAGCGATTCCAACGGGAACGATGCTACAACTGTGCCCTTTTCGCTGCCCAGTTTCTGTAGGGCTCCGTCGCGAAGTTTCAGGCCTGCTGAGGTGAGCGTAAGTGATTCAACCTTTGGTCCGTCGTCGAATTCGCCGCGAGCATGCCTGATATCAATGTAGATTTTGAGCACTTGCTCGTCGAAGACGCCCTCTATCGCGTCTTCCAGGCAGTCGCAGTTTTGTTGCTCTCTCGCGGTGTCTTCTAACCAGTCCAAAGTCTTCGCCAGAAGACTATCACCGTCGTCGTTTTTCGGATTGTGATTGCGAAGCTTTCTGTAGAGTCGAGCAGCCTGTTGGTCGTACTTCGATTTGATTGCTGCCTCGTAGGATTGATCTTCGTTCAGGCTGACCTGTTCGAACCAGTCAACGACTTGCTGAATGAGATCCGCATTGAGGCACTCGGAGTCGGCTAGCATACTTTCCGGCTGGTTGTTCCAGTCCGAATTTCGTCGCTGTTGTTTTGATTTGAGGCCCTGCATTTTCTTCTCCGCACATGGATGCTTCGACTACTGCAAACTAGCTTGTGGGCTGGCAAATTGCCGTCGGAACCCGAGTCCTCGGCCCTATTCATCGTGATGGACGCAGCGATTAATCGGGCTGGGCGGAGAAAGAATAGCCGCAAAGCCTGAGCCCAGCATGTACGGTTCTCGGGTTAGCGTTCTAGACGTACTGCTCAGTGCCAGAAGTCTTCGGCGTGTGTGATCGTCGAGTTCCTGGTTTCACTATGCCGAGCAAATCGAATCGTCCGGCAAAGTCTGACCTACTTCAACTGAGTTCGAGGTCATCGGTGGTTTGTTGTGGGAAGACAAATTTCAGGTCTCACGGCCGAAGGCAGACGATGTCGCATGATTCTACAGTGGATCGGTAACCGGATCGCTCCTGCACCGCAGTGAAAGTTATCCCGAGATCACATCTTCCTGCCAAGTTTGTCTTGATGTTCGATATAGCGGCTCGGTTCGGGGCTGTTGATGCTCACACTCCCTGATGGTCTGAAGCGCGTTGCCGCCAAACATGTCCGAGTCCGGCTGATGGGCGTCATCGTGAAGCCTTAGTAACTGGATCGCGTTCAGGAGACCGGTCTTCTGGTATAGCTGGGCTCGGTGCTTCTCAACCGTTCGCGTACTTAGATAAAGCGCTCCGGCTATTTGCTTGTTTGGCATTCCGCGGACAACGAGATCCAAAACATGGCGCTGTCGCTCTGACAGTCTGTCGATCAATGCTCGGGCAGAGTTTCTTCGCTGGAGCCACGCCTTGCGGGCGGCGTGCACTTCGAAGGCCTCATGGATGTTGGCTCGCAACTGCGAACGCGAAGTAACGTCAGTGACGATCCCACTTACCCCCAGGCGAGACAGTCTGATCGCCTCGTTTGGCGGCACGAAACTGCCCAAGAGTATGATTGCGATCGGACGACGCAGTTCACGCAGTCGTTGCAGGATTCCTTGAACGGCATTACGCCCAAGAGCCATGTCCACGAACGCGCATTTGGCCACGCAGCTATCGTCAAGTAGGTCTGCTGTCGTGTGAAGAAATGCCGATCGGTACTGAGTGCAATCCTGAATTACGGATTCCAATCGAGCGCCCACGGTTGGGTCGCTCAGGAGAATCCCGATGTGATGTGACTGAACCATGTTCTATTAGCTCCTTCAGTACCAATGGAACCGAACATAGCTAATGCAGCGCTGATCTCGATGGCGGGTTTCCGACGGGGGGGGGCAGTTGCACTATGGCAGGTTCCAAGGCATCGGCTGCAAACCGTGACAATGGAAAGGTTGGTCAAGGACCTTTCAGCAGAGCGCGTGTGCCATGCCCACGCGTGCATGCTCTCTGACGTGTTCAAACCAGCAATAGGTTCCGAACGGCATTTCCGCCCGTGACGGCATGCCCACGCTTCGCGAGAGCATGGCACCCAATTCGAACGGCCGTAGAGAGTTCGAAGCTGGGCATCCGAGACTTTGCTACTCAAGCCGAGCCGACGATATCCCTCGAAGGAATCCGTTCAGCCTGACTTGCTAGCTCG
>JBGCDN010000291.1:0-4690 GCA_045105495.1 Planctomycetaceae bacterium | reverse complement strand
CAGAACGTTGAGTTGCTGTTTCAGCTTCAGCCGGATGTAGGCGAACGCGAAGTGCATCGCCGATGCGAAGAGATGCTGGTAAGCGTTGGGCTGGGTGATCGGCTGGACTATCACCCATCGCATCTCTCCGGCGGACAGAAACAGCGAGTTGCAATCGCCCGGGCGTTGGCACTCAGCCCTAGCCTCATCCTTGCCGACGAACCCACTGCCGCGCTCGACAGCAAGTCGGGGCGCGAAGTTGTGTCGTTGCTCTACAATCTTGCCCGAGAAGGCGGCTGCCCGGTCCTCATGGTCACCCACGACAATCGCGTTCTCGACATAGCCGACCGCATTGTGAACATCGAAGACGGACGAATTCAGCCTGCGAAGTAATCTCCAGCCAAGGGGCGAGTCCTACGTACTGACTTATCCTACCGGTTCCGGATGCTTGACAAAGTTCCTTAGCGGAGGGACCGAGGCTCGGTTGAGCTTGGGCTTGCCACTGACCGACCTTTCGCGCACACGTCGAACCACACGGTCTTCGCAGTGAGGTGAGACACGCACACCGCATTCCAAGCCAAGTTGTCAAGAGTTGATATCCGCGCATTCATAAATTTCAAGGACCGTAAAGTCTTTCAGGTGAGTGCCTTATGACTAGTTGCCCCTTGGCTAGTTGGCCTTGTGTGTCGTATTACGGTGCGGAAATGCAATTAGCTCCTTGGTGCGGCATTTCGCCCACGAATGATATCTCCAAGGGCCATTCTCATGTCGGTCACCTTCAAGCTGCCATCGCTTTGCTCAATCCGTTCGCCTCGACGACGTGCCAAAAGGGGGACTACAGAACCTGAGTGCCTGGAAAAGCGGGCGCTATTGTCTGCGTATGGAGTAGAGCAGCTGATCAATGTGAATCCTTCCGGTGACTCGAATCCGGAACAGCTGACCGCGCACGATGGTAAATTGTTCTTCTCTGCTTCGACGGCAGCTGGTAGAGAACTCTGGTGGACGGACGGGGTAACCACTAATCAGGTGAAAGACATCAACCCGAGTGGTGATTCGAATCCGACGCAGCTGTTTAGTTCCAGCGATGGGAGCCTCTACTTCCTCGCCGACGATGGTGCCAGCGGCTACGGGCTCTATGCCACTGATGGAACCGGCCTTGGGACCACGCGGCTGGCGGACACCACCGGCAGCTTCGGTGCCTATGGCTACACCGACTTCCTCGGGGAAGTGTTCCTGGTCCTGGATACAGCCGCGACTGGTCGCGAGTTGTGGAAGACCGACGGAACGCCGACTGGGACCGAACTTGTGAGGGATATTGACTTGGGCCCAGCCGGTTCCAGCCCCGACCTTGCTGGGGCTGCTATCGGCGACAAGATCGTCTTTAACGCAACCACGGCCGACGACGGTCGCGAGGTGTGGGTCACGGATGGGACAACTGAGGGTACAGAGCAAGTCACAATGCTGAACGGACGAGGTGCGGACACGGCTCTGGGCGTTTGGGGTGATGACTACATCTTCAACGGTGACGAAGGAGATGGGCCTACCCTTTGGAAGAGTGATGGTACCGCCGCCGGCACACTAGAAATTTCGTCGGAGTTGAACGGCTCTGCTGCATTCCTGCCGCTTGAAGATGTTTTCTTAACTGCGGGCTTCGATGAGAGCAGTGAGCTATACGGTGTCCTCGCGTCGGACGGCGACAGTCTTGATGTACTCGTTGACGGAAATGTCGATGGTGAGTTTCAGAGCGGAGTAGTGAGTGGAGATATCGCATGGATTGTTCTCATTAAAGATTCCACGCAGGAGGTTCGGCTGTGGCAGAGTGATGGAACCGCTGCAGGTACCGAGGCAGTGTTTACGTCAGACAGCTTTATCTTCCGGCCTCTCGCGCTTGAGAACGGGGCAATCGCGTTCATCAGTCAGCATTCGAACGTCAACCAAGTCTGGCATTCAGACGGTGTGACTACGGGCCCTCTCACTACGCGGACGTGGGGAAGCCAAATCAACTGGCCCCGGGATGTGACTGCGGTAGGTGACGATCTGTACTTCCGCGGGGGCGATGGAACGGCCGGCAATGAGTTGTTTAAGCTCGAAATCCTTCCGGGGCTGAACGTTGTGGAAGGTCGCGACTTCGAATCAGTGCCGGAGGGTGCGGACACCCGCGTTGATATGCTGCTCGGTTCGGACTGGCTGACCGTCGCGCTCTGTACAGAACCAACATCGAACGTTGTTGTGGATGTGGCTTTATCAGTCTCTGATGGCACGCAGATTGATAAGCCGGTCCTTACGTTCACTCCGGCAAACTGGGACCAGCCGCAGATCGTCACGATCGTCGGGGCCGGAATACAGAGCGGCATGGAGCGCACAGACAACGAAGTCCAACTGACTGTTCGCGATGGAGGTTCTGCAGGCGAATACGATGGCATCGAAGTTGAGATACCTGTCGATGTCTTCGCTGTTCCCTCTACCGATCTCTACAGTGCTTTTACCTTGCCGGACACTCCCGTCGAAATCGCGATTCTGGGAGAGGAATCCGATGAGGTTCAATTCGTGTCCGTGGACGACCCGGCGAATGGCAGCGTGGTGTTCTCCGAACCAAGTCTTCTGACATATACACCCGATGCCGACTTCGAGGGAACGGATACGTTCAACTACCAGGCTCGTTTGACACAGCAGGCTGCGATGCCTGATTTGCCGAATGCCCCCGCCAAGTTCGGAGCGGCAGTTGCCGTCAGCAACGACGTCGCCGTTGTTGGTGCGCCACGGGAGAACACGAATGGCAGCAATTCTGGCGCTGCTTATGTGATGAAGCGCATTGGTAGCCGATGGATCGAAGTCGCGAAACTCGTGGGTTCCGGAACAACTGCGGGAGACGAGTTTGGGACTTCCGTCGCGATTCAGGGGCGCCGCATTGTTGTTGGTTCGCACCGTGACGCGGGTGCAGCAACGCTATCGGGAGTCGCGTATGTGTTCGAACAAAACGCCGACGGTGAGTGGGTTGAAGTGGCAAAACTGGCTGACCCTACGGGTAGGAAGAAGGACCGGTTTGGTTCCGATGTCGCGCTTGAGGGCGACACCATCGCGGTCGCCGCCCACTTGGATGACAACCTCGGCACAGATTCCGGTTCTGTCTTTGTATTCGACAGGAACGCGGCGACGGGTGAATGGGAACTTGTTAAGCGAATCAAGGCAGATGACGCGTCCAGGAAGTCCGAATTTGGCTCGTCAATCAGCCTATCTAATCACACACTGGCCGTCGGAGCGATCAAGGATGATCAGGGCGCTGTGGATGCCGGAGCGGCTTATGTGTTCACACGCGATGAAGGCGGCTTGGACAACTGGGGGCAGGTCAACAAGCTGTTGGCCCCACAGCCCGCCAGGAAAGATTCCTTTGGTTTTGACATCTCGATCTCTGAAGCGTCATCAACATTGGCCGTTGGCACACCGCTGGACAGCGTAGGACGACAGGCCGACGCTGGAGCGGTGTTCGTCTTTGAGAATGATGGCAGCGACTGGGTCTTTGACACGAAGCTCGTTGAAACAGATGCAGGCGACTTTCAACTAGCAAGGAGGGACCAGTTTGGTTCGTCTGTTGCCGTCGAAGGTAAGACCATCATCGTGGGGGCTCCATTCGATGACGAGTACGCTCGTAACGCAGGCGCGGCCTACGTCTTTCATCAAATAGGTAGTACCTGGAAGGCCGATAAACATCTCGCGAAGTTCGGATCGCAATCAGCGGGCAAGAACACAAACTTCGGCAGCGCCGTGACACTGGCAAATACAAACGGCGACTTCTTCACACTCGTTGGTACGCCACGCGACACCGAGGGCGGCGCGAACGCGGGCGCAATTCATGCAGACTATGGGCGAGTCGTTGACGTTCCGATTGAGGTCACAGTTAGTGGCGACACTCTGAAGTCACGGTTCTCCCCATATGTCGTCAGCCATGAGCAACTCTCTCGCGCGGAGTTGGAACCAGTGGTGAACGCGGCCATCGTTGCGTGGCAAGAAGCTGGCATTCGTTCACAACAGCTTGTGATGCTGCAAGACACTCCTGTGCACATCTTCGATCTCCCAGGAGACACACTTGGTCTCGCGACAGACCGAGGAATCGTCCTCGACACCAACGCAGCCGGACACGGTTGGTCCGTCACGCAATCACTTCCCGCCGCTGATCGTATGGACTTGCTAACCGTCGTCTTGCATGAGTTCGGCCACGTCCTTGGGAGGTCGCACGACGAAGAGCACCTGATGAGCGAATCGCTTGGACCGGGCCAGCGTTACCGACCAGACGCAGTAGATCTGATCGATCGCGTTCACGAAAAACTGGAGTTGTTCGACGAGTAGATGTGCTTCTTGTTGCTCCGGCATGCTGGCGATCAGAGTGGCCAAGAAGGGCGATGGGCTGGTTCGAACGGTGCTCGGCCCATCGCTCCGATCGCCCCCGCCGAGGGTGATTGGGCAACTACCCGGTCTGGTCGATATCACCTAGGAGTCTGTCCAAGAATTGTGACCGACCTGGCAGTGCCGCTTGAAATGCGCTAATAGAGCGGTTGTTCTTTTTGCATTTCTGTTTGGTGTCGTTTTGGGGTCAGGGATGGCTAAGAAGTTTCGGAATTGGTCTCCGGATCAGACGTGGCTGTTGCCTCCGTCGCCGCGTGACTGGCTCGATGATGGGCATGTGGTTTACTTGCTGCTTGATGTTGTCGGCGAA
>JBGCDN010000290.1:0-20108 GCA_045105495.1 Planctomycetaceae bacterium | reverse complement strand
CGGGTTCTGGCGCGGAGGATGTCGTGAACGGCAGTCTGAAGCAGGCCGCATTGGCTCAACCATCCGGGCTCGCAAGTGACGGCAACTGGCTATACGTCGCCGATAGCGAAGGCTCTGCGATTCGTCGCATCGGCACGAGCGAGGATAGTGAAGTCACGACGATTGCCGGAACATCGGGTTTGCCGCGAGGCCAGTCTCTCTTCGCATTCGGAGACTTGGATGGAATAGGAAAAGCCGCTCGACTTCAACACCCACTCGGCGTCGCGCTCGGCGAAGAAATGTTGTTCGTGGCCGATAGCTACAACCACAAAATCCGACATATCGATTTGGGTTCGAACGAAGTCACAACGTGGCTTGGAAGTGGAACCGCGGGGGCTGGACTCAAACCCGTGCAGCTGTCTGAACCGGGCGGCCTGTCAATCACAGAGACTGAACTACTGATTGCAGACACCAACAACCACCGCGTCCTTCGTGTTGATCTCGCAAACAAGGAAACCTCGGTCATCCAAGTCGAAGGTCTGAACCCACCGACGCCGCCAAAACGACGTGACTTCTTAGACCTGAAGCCCATGGTTCTCAGTGCGCAGAGCATCCGAGCATCTGACGCTCTACAGGTTCAAATCGCCCTGGATGTACCTGAGGGCTACAAGATCAACAAAAGCATGCCAATTGTTTGGCAGGCAGCCAATGTCGATCCACAACAAGCAATCCTCGCGTCAGACACGGGATCTCAAACCACATCGGCGAAGGAGAACACGGTTGCGGTGTCGGTTCCCCTCAATCCCAAAGCCAGCCAGGGGCAGATTCAACTCGTCGTTCGCTACGGGTATTGCCGCGATGGAGTGGGTGGCCTTTGCAAAATGACAACTAGCTGTTGGAGAATACCCCTGAACGTGGGGAAGACAGGCTCGGAAAAGCTGTCAATTCCGGCTCAAAACGAAACAAAATAGACCGCATAGGCACTTTGTGTCAATTGTAGAGAAAAGGCTACAAATTGAACTTGGATACACATTGGCAAGGTAAGTAGATTGACCATCCTGTGGCTTCGTTTGACCTAGGTTTGTTGGATCGATCCACGCCGGGCCAGGCACGAGCAATCTCCACTGAAACCACTGCAATATGCAATCGACAATCGACAGTCCGCCCGCTGAGGCCTCACCGGAGCCGGGCGATTTCCAAGACCTGTTCGAACAGTTTTCTCCCGGAGAAGAACTGTCCGACACTGGTTGGCTCACGGAACTTCACCTCGCAGACCCTCGCCGGAACCTCCGATGCCTGTCGCGAGGGGCTCAGATCCGAAAACGCATTGTCGATATTGTCGGCGCTAGCTTTCTGCTTCTCGTTACATCGCCAGTCATGCTGACGTTTGCCGCCTTGGTGAAGCTGACATCTCCGGGGCCGCTCATTTACAAGCAGCTGCGGGTTGGCCTGAATCTTCGCGAATCTGCAAAAACTGACCGTCGTCAAAAAGACGTTGGACCGCCGGAAGGTGTCGAGCGACGAGTTGCTGTTGATCGCCGTATTAAGCAAAACTTCGGCCGTCCGTTCGTCCTGTACAAATTCCGATCGATGCGAGTTGATGCCGAGACCAATGGTGCTCAACTAGCTGCGAAGAACGACCCTCGAGTCACCCGCATTGGACGTTTCATGCGCTTGACGCGGATCGATGAACTGCCTCAGCTGATTAACGTCCTGAAGGGCGACATGTCACTCGTCGGCCCGCGACCTGAGCGACCGTTCTTCATTGAGCAATTATCAGATCAGATTCCAAACTACTTGAATCGCCTCGGTTTGAAACCTGGCGTTACCGGCGTTGCACAGGTTCTTAACGGCTACGACAACGACATCGAAAGCTTCCGCCGCAAGGTTGCTTACGACCTGCTGTACCTACAGAACTGCTGCACTTGGAACGATTTCAAGATCCTGCTGCGAACCATTAAGGTCGTCCTGACCGGCCACGGCGCTCGATAGAATCGCGGGCCTTTTAGTAGGACCACGCCTCACTCAACAGGCGACGCGCCGCTCGACATCAACGTCACAATGCATCTCAGGTTTTGGTCCCCAGAGTGATTCGAGTATTGCGAGGGTCTGTTTGCTCGCTCCCGCATGGTTCAACACGCACTCCTGCGCCGCCCTGCCCATCGCACGACGGCGGTCCCCGTCGACCAGCAGTCGTTTCACACTCGATTCGAAGTGCTCGGACGACTCGACGATCTCAATACCATCCGACTGGCGTAGCTCATCTACCACATCACGGAAGTTGCTTGTGTTGGGACCGACAACGACAGCAGCACCAAATGCGGCCGGTTCAATCATATTCTGACCACCACGATCACCAAAACTGCCGCCCACAAAAGCAACGTCTGCCAGTCCCCAGCAACTGCTTAGTTCGCCTAGCGTATCGAGTAGAATGACTGAACCTGCAGGCACGACGTCACCAGCAACCAGCCTTGAACGTCGGACGAATTTGCAACCGAGCGATTCGATATACCCCGCAACTTCGTCGAAGCGTTCTTTGTGTCGAGGTACAACAACCAGGCGAACCTGCGGTAACTCGCGGTTTAGATTTTGCCAGGCTGTGACAGCCAGTTCTTCCTCTCCCGCCTGCGTACTTCCGGCAATGAGAACGAGATCGCCATCATCGATTCCAAACAATTGACGCAACTGCTTTGTACCGGGATTCGCACGGTCGGTTTGAACTCGATCAAACTTAATCGAGCCAGTGACTTCAACATCATGCGCTCCGAGCGACTTTAACCGCTGCCCATACTCAGCCGTCTGAGCGCCAATCCGGCTGACTCGGCGAAGCACAGGTTCGATCAGAAAACGAACTCGACTGTAGCCCCGAAAACTGTTGTCGCTCACCCGGCCATTGATCATTGCAACTTCGGCAACTCTTGATGCCTCGCAGATAAACATCGGCCACAGCTCCAGCTCAACCAGCACAACGAGCCTCGGCTGCACTCTGCTCAAAGCGCGACGGATGGCCCATGAGAAATCGAGTGGAAAGTAGCAGCAATGGTGGTCGCCGAATCGCTGTTTGGCGACGTCAAGCCCGGTTCCCGTCGTCGTTGTTATGAGAACAGTGGCGTCTGGATTTGACCGTGCAAATTCAGGAACAATGGTTTCCAGCTGCAGCACTTCACCAACACTGACCGCGTGAAACCAGGCTACGTCCCCACTATCTCTCAGCAGCGGCAGGCGACCTAGAAACTTCTCACTCCAGCCATCCACATACTTCCCATACCGCACCGCGCGCCAGAGCAGCAGTGGCGAAGCGATCGCCAGCACCAACAGGTAGCCAGCGTTTAGAGAGATGCGAATCGGAAGAGGCATCCGGTCCTCGTTCATGGGAAAGGCGGATCTTAGGAAATCTGCGAAAGGGCTAATAGACGGGAACGCATAGATCGCCGAAACAAGGCTGCAAAGCGCACTGGGCACGCTAAACTCTGTGCATGAATTCCTCATCATCTCCAAACTCATTCGTCGCGCGTGGCAAAGCGTTGCCTTGCCTTATGCTCCTGTTTCTCGCGTTTTCCCCGGCGTGCTTCGGGCAGGAACCGCTGACCGGTGAGTGCATGGGCACAACGTGGTCGGTCACCATCAACGGGCCCGTTCCAGAGAAGGCTCGCGAACGAATTCAGGCTGAACTGGATCTTGTCGACAAACTCATGTCGACTTGGCGTGAGGATTCTGAAATCAGTCGGTTCAACACATCCGAGAGCACCGATTGGTTTGATGTCTCACCAGCGACGGCCCACGTTATCTCAGCCGCGCAGGACATCAGTGACAAGACCAAAGGGGCATTCGACATCACCGTCTCGCCACTCATCGCGCTCTGGAATTTTGACAAGAACACGGGTCGTGCTGTCATTCCGCCTGATGAAGATATCGCCGCCTGCCAGAAGAAGGTTGGGTGGAAGCTACTGTCTGTCCGGCTTGAACCACCGGCACTTCGCAAGTCAGTACCAACGCTTTCGATTAATCTCTCATCAATCGCCAAAGGCTACGCGGTAGATCGCGTGGCCGACGCGCTTGGGCAACTCGGACTGGAGGGTTTCCTCGTTGAAGTAGGTGGCGAAGTGAGAGCCGCTGGACTGAGTCCGCGAGGCAAGCCGTGGGCTGTAGGACTTGAAGAGCCAAACGACACAGCTCGCGAGGTTCGAGAAAGTGTTTCGCTTCGAGACCAAGCTATGGCGACATCTGGCGACTACCGAAACTTCTATATCGTTGATGGCAAACGCTACTCCCATACGATCGACCCACGTACGGGACGACCTATCGAACATGGCCTTGCTTCTGTATCGGTTCTCTCTGAAGCCTGCATGCAGGCAGACGCGTGGGCAACCGCGATTTCGGTAATGGGACCGAAGGCGGGACGAAAAGCTGCATCCGACTTCGGTCTCGCCACACGATTGGTGGTTCGCAATCCGCGCGGCCTTGCAGCGTCCACAGTGGGAGCTTTTGAAGTGGCACCTTTGGCCCCACCCAACGCTGGGCCGAAGACCAGCATGTGGCCGGTGTTCGCAGCAGCAGCCATCGTCTTTCTGCTTGCAATTGGCGGGATGGCTATGGGTGTCATCATCAGCAACCGACGTCTCAAAGGCAGTTGTGGCGGGCTATCCGGAATGACCGACGAAAGCGGGCAGACTGCGTGCGACCTGTGTTCCATTCCTGCAGCAGAATGTCGCAACGAGACATTCAAACAAGCCGCCACTGCAACTGAGAAGCCAGAGTGACGAATCAGTAACCAGCCTGACGAAATCGCAACCTGCCAACCAATCAGCCTGCTCTGCAAGTCACGGTTTCGCCGAAAAGCGATTGTTGCAACAATTCGGGGAGCGTTCCTGAGGTGGTTGTGAACCGCCCTTGTTGTTTTAGGCGATGTTTGTGAATTCTGCCCCAGACGAAAAGCTACCCGGACAGCTGGAAGTCAAAGACGCCCAGCTCATCTTCAACTCCGTTTGGGAGCAACTTGAAAACGGATTCGGTGTTGAGAATCTGCGTTTCCCCAAAGAGTTGATATTACTAGGTGGGGCCCCAGGCGCGGGCAAGGGCACCAACACGAACTTCATTCGCAAAGTTCGCGACATCACGGCCGAACCAATCGTCGTCAGCGGACTGCTGTGCACACCTGAAGCCGAACAAATTAAGGCTCGTGGTGGGATGGTGGGAGACCGGGAAGTCGTCTTCCTTGTGTTCCGAGAGTTACTGCAGCCACAACACAGCGGCGGCGCGATTCTTGACGGGTTTCCTCGAACGACGGTTCAGGTCGAGTGCCTGAAGATGCTGTTCGATAAGATGAACTGGCTGCGGCGGCGATTCGCAAACTCGCCAGACCTCGTCCATTTCAAGCAGCCGCGATTTCATATCATGGTTCTGTTTGTCGACGAAAACGAAAGCGTCGCCCGACAACTCAAACGCGGCGAACAAGTTCGAGCTCACAACGAAGAAGTAAGCCGCTCCGGTATCGGAGAGCAAAAAGAAGAGCGTGGAACTGACTTTGACGAAGCGCTGGCGAGACGTCGGTACCGAGTGTTCAAAGAACAGACGTATGACGCTTTGGTTTCGCTGAAGCAAATTTTCCACTTCCACTTCATCAACGCTCAGGCACCGCTTGACGTTGTCCAAGACAACATTCTTGGTGAGCTCGATTATCAAAGCTCGCTGGAACTTGATCCAAGAACCTTCCACACACTTCAGCGATTGCCTGTCGCCGGCGATATCGTCATGCACGCGCGACGAGAATTGGTTACTCGGCTCGACGCGTACGAACACCAACAGACAGAGCTGTTTCACCAAGTCGTTTCGATTATCACTGAGAAGTTCATGCCGATTGTTTTGCGGCATGCAATTTCAGGGCACGCCAACATCAATTCCGAAGCCCTGCTCTTCGACAACCCTGACGCGTTGGCGATGCTGATTGATGTCTTCTCTGAACGCGGCTACCACGCCACCGTCGACATTCGACGGAAAGAGATTCCGGTCCGGTTCGACCTTGAGACGGGACAAATCGAAACACGTCCGAAGAAAGTGTTTCGATTTACGGTCCGCTTCAAGGGCTCGGAAATCCGCCGCGGCTAGTCAGCCGACAAGTCGCTCTACTGAATAAGCTGGCCGGATTTCACAGCACTCATCAGCTGCTGTTCGGCGTCTTTGATCTGGTCAGTGGGGCCAGTCAGCTTCACGTAGAAGTCGTCATCGCCAGAAGGAATAGCGATACCGATCATCGTCCAGTTCTCGCGATCAGGACGACCAAATCCGGGAAAGAACTTCCCGGACAGCTTCAACATTCGTGCTTCCGTTGAGCCGACGTCGAATGTGTCTTCCTGCTTTTGACTGTCCTTGAACTGGCCTTCCCATCTCGTGAAGTTCGAGTCGATGCCACCGCGAGCTGCGGAAACCGTCAGTTCGACGTCTTCGTGTACCTTGGGAAGTTTGTACTTCGCCATCAACACAGATCGCTGCATTGCCGAAAGCTCGGCTTCTTCCCAGTCAGATGGAATTACCAGCTGCAGTCGCCCGTCAAAGTCGCGAACACCCCCTTCGGCAGACGAAGCTTCATCGCCATTCCCCTGAGAGCCTGTTGCAGACGCCGACGCTGTATCTGTTTCAGAATCCGGGCCATCTGCCACCTTCACAGGAATCTCGGTGCCAGAATCGTCTTCCTGCGAACAGCCGCAAAGCGATAGCCCTGCGAACACAAACAAGGTGGCCACTGATTTCGTTACTGTTTTCATGTCTTGTCTTGTTGATTCTTGTAGCGATTACTCGCGCGCTTCAGCACGCGTTTTTCAGAGTCGTTTAAGGAATCGTAGCCGCTTTCGTGCAATTTGCTAAGAATGTCATCTACCAATTTGGCATCTTCTTCAGCACGGAGTCGCTCTGCTTCTTCACGCTCTTCTTTTTTGCGTTCACGCCACGCGGCAAACATGCCCTTCTTCGTCGAGCTTTCGAGGTCTGTTTCGCTATCGCGTTCGAGGCTGGTGTATCCCTGTGAAAAGTCGTATCCCATGAATGAATCGTCATAGGCGTCGGCGGTTCGCATGCGGTACATCTCTTCGAGATTGATCACGAGAATAAACGTACCAATCGCGACAACAACGGCGCTGTTGAACAGCAAGCCACCGAAGACAAACACAACACCTGCAATGGTTCCAACCTTCAGGTAAATCATGTTGCTTGTTTGAGCCCCATACTGCTCAGTCAGCACTGCTTGCAGCATCCGACCTCCGTCAAGCGGATGTACGGGAATGAGGTTAATGAGAACCAACAACCAGTTCACGACAAACGCAAGCTGGCAAACCATCGCCGACGTTTGACTGGCAAGAACCAGTCCACCACCCTCGCCGTAATTCATGGGGTTCATCAGAGATCGAACAGCCTGGTCCTGCCCCAACAGAATGGGAACCAACCCCGCGCAGACCGCGAGGTTAAGAATTGGGCCGCTGGCGGGAACGATCAGGCGAGAAAGAAATGTTCCACCTGTTTGCACGAGTGCTACACCGCCGAAGGGTGAGATGACGATCTCATCTCCGTAGCCACCCGTCGCCCGAGCTGAAAATATGTGGGCGAACTCATGGGCCAGCAGCGACAGAAGCACAATCACCGTCGCGATCAATCCCGGTCGCGGACCAAGTTGATACATCAATACGACGGCGAGAAGTGGAGTCAGGATGCTCACACGTACCGTCGTCGCGAACCAATTGCCAATTGGGAACGACCATGAGAATAGACTGCCTGCTGAATTCATGCCTTAATGTTACCACCGGTTCGCGGTAACCGACAATCGGGCAATTGCTCAGAAAGCGCGAACTTTCCAGGTGTCGTTGGGCTTGAGTTCGTGAAACACAGTGAAATCGCCCCTAAACGCTTGCTCTAAGAAAGCAGCCGGAGACAATGCCTTCGGTAAAAAACCGGACATTCAGAGGAACAAGGCATGCGCTGGCAAGGCCGCGAACAGAGTGAAAACGTAAGAGATCAACGAGGCGCGTCGCCCGGACGGATGGTGGCAGGCGGCGGTATCGGCATGCTGTTGATCGCATTTGTTGCAATGCTGTTCGGGAAAAACCCACAAGCTCTGCTTGAAGCGAACAAGAAGGCTCAGGCTAAGCAGGGACAGGCTGGCGAAGTCGGTAAGGACGATCAGTACAAGGCATTCGTTGGCTCGGTTCTCAAAACGACCGAAGACATCTGGACCAAACAGTTTGCCGACCACGGTCAACGCTACAAGAAGCCGATCGTCAATCTTTTTACAGCTCAGGTGCAGTCCGGCTGTGGTCCTGCCAGTTCAGCAATGGGGCCGTTTTACTGCCCCGCCGACAACCAGGTTTATATTGATCCCACCTTCTTCGAAGAGCTCGCAGAGAAGTACGGCGCGCCTGGTGACTTTGCCTGTGCGTTCGTCATTGCTCACGAAGTCGCACACCACGTTCAAAACGAACTGAGGTGGAACGACCAAGCCAACAAGGCACGTCGATCAGGCAACAAACTCGCCTCGAACAGAGAGTCAGTCCGACTGGAACTTCAGGCCGATTTCCTGGCTGGCGTTTGGGCTCACCACGCACATAAGCAGTTCAATATTCTGGAAGAGGGTGACCTTGGCGAGGCAATGCAGGCCGCGATTCAAATTGGCGACGACACGCTTCAGGCGAAAGCAACCGGCCGGGTCGTTCCTGAAAACTTCACACACGGAAGTGCGGAGCAACGGAAGAGATGGTTCTTGAAAGGTGTGCAATCGGGCAGCTTCCCGGATGCGCAGCGACTTCTGGCCATGCCATATGAAGAACTCTGATCACCAACTGGCGGAACAGCTAACTGACATCGACGGGACCACTTTTTGTGGTCCCGTTTTCATTTGGCAAGATGCCTTCTTCACGAGCGACATCTTCCAGGGTCAATCCACGACGTCTGGTTTCCGCAGACCAGCATTCATCGAACGTCGATGCAACGACACCTTTGGCAACGAGTAGCCCACCGCCGAAAATGCTGGCGGGCAACAACAGCAGTCCAATCAACAAACCCACGGCGTTCTTAACCGCTCCAGGTCTTCTGCCAGCCACGATGAGCGTCATGATCAGAAAAATGACCACGGGCAAGATCATCGCTCCAGCCAGCAACCAACGCACTCGATTGGAAGAGCCTTCTTCCGGCGGGAACGTTTTCTCGCGGCGGCATTGGGTCAGGTTACCATCCACCCAAATCAGCACACCGCCAATCCGAGCAATCACGACGGCAAGGACTGTAGTCAGACTGGCAAGAATGAACGCGACCAGAAAGGTCATCGCCGTTCCCACAAATCCATCCGGCGCTCGTCCGCCCGCGTTGAAGACTTTCGCGAGTAGCACAAACATAACCATGGCGATGAACGCGACGATAGTTGTCTTCCAAAGCCCCTGAGACAAGCAGAGCCAAAAACAGCTCTTGCCTCGAGCTCGTAGCGGATCGGTTCGGCGTAACCAGAACCCGTTAAGGAAGTCGCCAATTCCGAACTTCGAGCAAACAGCTACGGCCACCAGGGCCCGTTGTGCAGTAAGTTCGAACAGAAGAAAGCCGACTGCAACCACGAGGAACCAAACAGTATTCGAGCGACCGAATAGCAGTTCGCTCCAACTGATTTCGGCGTCGTCTTGCAGGGTGTTGGAATCGGGCACGGTCAGAACTCCGGTCTGACCAATTAATGTCCTTCAGTCGTGAGAAAACAAGTTCGCAGCGAAGGCTACATCCCGAAAGTCGTGAAATCATTGACGATGTTTTGCCACCATTGTTTCGTTCCGCCCCCGGCGCTTGTCACCCCAACGATGATCGCAAGAAGAATCATGGCCAGCATCACGCAGTACTCGACCGCGGTTGTTGCCTCTTCTTCACCTAAGAAATTCTTGATTAATTTCCGCATGATCAAATCGCCCGATAAGGGGGGAAGGCCCGTTCCGTCTCGGAAACATGGCTTAGGAACACGCACCCGTCGGAGTTTTCGGGATGAAAGTTGGGTTGAGAATCAAGCTCGCCGCCAGTGTGGCAGCGTAAACCCTACAATCGGACCACAAGAGTGCACGTAAATCACGTGAGCGGATGAAATTGCGTCCACACACAGATTCCGTGTGTTCTTCAAAAGCTGACGAACATACCGGTCCGTTCGAGCGGTTATTATGTGCAGTCCCATGACAGACTGCGTGGATTTCGAATCGGAGATGTTCATGAGCCGTTTGGTTGCTCTTACTAGCTTGACATTGACCTGCCTTACGGCGTCGCCCTCCCTTGGTCAGGACCTTCCCGACCGGATGGGAGACCGACCTGATCCGGTGGTCGAGAAGATCAACGAGTTCATCCGTCAGGGCTGGACTGACAATGAGGTCAAACCCTCAGTGATCGCAGCTGACGAAGAATGGCTCCGGAGAACCTATCTGGATATCGTTGGACACATTCCGCCAGTCGATGTCGCCGAGTCGTTCCTGAAGGATGAAGACGAAAATAAACGCCGGAGGATGGTCTCACAGCTCTTGGACGATCCGGCCTACGTACGTCATTTCTCGACAGTCTGGACCAACAATTGTATTGGTCGAGGCACACCTCGCCGCATTAGTCGAACCGGCATGTCGAAGTTCTTCCGTGAAGTCTTTGCCCGGAACCGTCCATGGGACGAAGTCGTTGTTGACCTCGTCACAGCAGAAGGCCACTTCGAGAAAAACGGCGCGGCCAACTACATCCTTGCACAGATGCAAAATCCGGATGAAGGCGTTCAGCTCACTGCGAAGACCGCTCGGTTGTTCATGGGCATTCAGGTTCAATGCACTCAGTGCCACAACCACCCCTTCAACGACTGGAAGCAGGATCAGTTCTGGCAACTCAATGCGTTCTTCCGTCAGACCGGCAAGCGAGACCATCGCAAGTTCGATCCGAACACCGGGCGGCAAGTCGACGACTATTCCGAAGTGACATACCTACCCGACGGTCGTGGCCGCGAAGACAAGTTTGAAGGCAAAGTCTTCTTCGAAAAACGCAACGGCCTCATGGTGACGGCTTATCCAAAGTACTTCGACAAAGAAGTCGACATCCCGAAGTTCATGGACGAAATCAACCTGCGGTCTGAGTTCGGCAAGTTCCTAACGCAACCAGAGATTGAGGGCGGTTCTCCGCTGATCGCGAAAGCCATGGTCAACCGAATGTGGGGCCGACTATTCGGTTACGGATTCACTCGGCCAATCGACGACATGGGACCACACAACCCAACGTCACACCCCGAACTGTTTGATTACCTTTCCGCTGAGTTCGTGAAGTCGGGCTACGACGTCAAGAAGCTTATTGGCTGGATTGCCAAGACAGAAGCTTACGGACTGACCAGTCAGTTCGGCGAGACAAACAAGATAGACGATCCTGCTGCTGGCGAGACTCCTCTGTTCAGCCATATGTACGTCAAAAGCATGGAAGCAGAACAGCTCTACAATTCTCTCATCGTTGCCACCAACGCTCACAAGTCGGGGCGTATGAATTACGAAGAAGCTGAACGTCGGCGTAACCGCTGGATGCAGCAGTTCGTCACAGCTTTTGGAACCGATGAAAACGATGAGTCCACGACCTTCAACGGCACAATTCCTCAGGCGCTCATGATGATGAACGGTGAACTTGTCGAAGGTGCGGTAAACCTCAAGGAAGGTAGCTTCCTAAGAGGCTTGCTGGCTGGCCGCGGCAAGCCAGCGGAAAAGGTCAACAAGCTGTACCTCGCGGCGTTGACCCGAAAGCCAACTCGAATGGAGATCAACCGAGTTAACAAACTGGTTCGCGGCTACCCTCGTGGTGCTGAAGCCGCCGCTTGGCAGGATCTGTTCTGGGCCCTTCTGAACAGCAACGAATTTATCTTCGTTCACTAAGCCTGCACTGAATCAATCGAACACAAAGACAACCGAACAACGAACGACCGGAGATAATCAATGCGAATGCGAACACCAAGCGACATGTCTCGCCGCCACTTCCTGCAACACATGGCAACCGCTGCGGCGACAATCCCTGCAATGAACTTCCTGAGCCACGTGCAAGCAAACGCCGCTCAGGTCAAGAAGAACCAAAAGAGCTGCATCCTCATGTGGATGGGTGGCGGCCCACCAACTATCGATATCTGGGACCTCAAACCTGGTTCTAAGAATGGCGGCGAGTTCCAGCCGATCGATACCGCTGCGAAAGGTGTTCAAATTTCGGAACACATGCCGATGACCGCCAAGGTCATGGACAACCTCAGCATCATCCGATCAATGAGTACTCGTGAAGCGGATCATGGCCGAGGTCGGTACTACATGCATACCGGCTACGTTCCTAACCCAACCGTCGTGCACCCAACCTTTGGTTCTGTCGTTAGCCACGAGCTGGCTCCAAAACGACGAGCTCTGGAAATCCCTGCGTTCGTATCGGTTGGCGGTGGCGGAGCAGATGCGGGTTTCCTTGGGATGACACACGCTCCGTTTGTCGTCGACAGCAATGGTCAGATTCGCAATGCTCCATCCGCTGATGCGAAGAAGCGATTGCCGAATCGACTAGCCATGCTGGAAGCGATCGAAAACGGCTTCATGAAGTCCAATCGAGGTGAACTCCCCGAAGCTCACAAAGACGTCTACAAAAGCGCTGTGAACCTCATGACTTCGCGGCAGATGAGTGCGTTTGATGTCGACAAAACGGCTCCGGATCTTGGCCTCGAAGCAGAATCTGAAAAGACCAAGGAGACGTACGGAACTAATAACTTCGGCCAAGGCCTGCTGATGGCTCGCCGATTGGTTCAAGCAGGTGTGCCGTTCATCGAAGTCAACATGGGCGGCTGGGACCTGCACAATGATGTGTTCACAACTCTGAAAGACCAGCGACTGCCACAACTCGATCGCGGTATTGCAGCACTTACCAGCGACCTACGACAACGTGGCATGCTGGACGACACTGTCCTTGTTTGGATGGGGGAATTCGGACGAACTCCACGCATCAACCAAAACACCGGTCGGGATCACTGGGCAGCCAGCTGGTCAACAGTCGTCGGCGGGGGTGGTCTAAACAACGGCCAAGCCATCGGAGCCACAGACAAGGATGGCGTCGGCATCGTCGGCAAGAGCTATCTCCCAGGCGATGTCTGGGCAACGGTCGCTCACGCGATGGGAATTCCTTTGAGCACGATCCACACCTCAAAGCGTGGACGTCCGATGAAGATTGCCAACGGCGGCACACCAATCGCCGAATTGATTGGTTAGTCGAAAATGAACACACCACGTCAACAACCAAACAGCCCTTCGCCCAGCGAAGAGTTCGTGCAGTTGTTCACGCGGCACCAGCGACGCGTCTATCTTTTCATCCTCAGTCAAATCCCTGACGCGACTGAGGCTGAAGAGGTTCTTCAGGAGGCCAACGTTGTCATCCTGCGGAAGTGTGATCAATTCGAAATGGGAACCAATTTCCTCGCGTGGGCCTGTAGTGTGGCGAGGTTCGAGATTCTCAAACATCACGATCGCCATAAGCGTGACCGTCACTATTTCAGTAGTGAGTTCCTCGAACTAGTGGCTCGCGAAACGGTGAAGCGAGACGCGATCACCGAGATGAGAAGAGAAGCACTGACCGGCTGTATCCAGAAGCTCAACGACGTCGATCGAGAACTCGTTCAGTTGCGATACGCCACAGGCAACGACGGAAACACTGTTGCAGAAAAACTCGGCCGACCACGCAACAGCATTTATCAATCACTTGGTCGCATTCGAAAGGTTCTGTTGGATTGCGTAAACCGCACTCTGACAGCGGAAACCACTTAGATGTCCCGAACTGGTTCACACCGCGAACTCCGCAAGTTGCTGGAACTGTACTGTGAGAACGAACTCTCACCGCAACAGACCCAACGACTGGAGGAACTCGCGCGTGAAAGCGATGAGTCTCTGCAGTTCTACCTCGACTACATCGACCTGCATGGCAATCTGATTTGGGATGTCGCAGGGCAACCTGTCCCCTCGCAGGTGACACCTGAAGTAAGTTCTCATGCGTCGCAAGGAGCTATAAAGCTATCCCGCCGACCAGCAGTCATCGCAACAATGACAGCCTGCCTCGCGATTGCTGTGATTGCAGCATTTCTCACCCGCGACGTTGCGAAGAACGAAACTACGAATCTGGCATCCGGTACCGATCCAGTTGATCAGACAGTACAGCCACCGACGACTCCGCGTTCGGTTCAGCCGCTCGACTTACCAGTGGTGGCCAATGATTCCGCCGACAAGGCAAACCCGGAGAACAACCCAACAGACCCACCCAGCCCGACAACGTCGGAGCCGATGGAGTCGAATGAGATCGTGGCAGCAATTGACACATTGCTTCGCAACTCATGGAAAGAAGCGGGGATCGAACCGTCCCCCGCCGCCTCACCAACCACAATCGCGCGACGATTGCATCTAAATATTCTTGGACGGATCCCAACCAATCAGGAACTCAATTCGTTTCGTGAAACCAGAAGCCAAGCCGCGATCGCAAGCCAGTTACTTGCAAACGGCGACCACGCAAGGTTCTGGGCCAGCAATTGGACAAACCTGCTGATAGGTCGTCGATCCGAACGCGGAGTGAACCGACCGGGCTTCGAGAAGTTTCTGCGTGATCGATTCGCCAGCAACGAACCTTGGAACCAAACCGTTTCTGAACTCATTGCCGCTGAAGGCACAACAGAAGACAACGGAGCCACAAACTTCCTGGTCGCTCATCTTAACAGTCAGGCTGTCCCCGCCACTGCCGTGACCGCTCGCGCGTTTCTTGGGATTCAGGTGCAGTGCACGCAGTGCCACGATCATCCATTCAACAGCAGTTGGAAACAGGATCAGTTCTGGAGCCTCAACAGCTTCTTCAAACAGACCAAGCGAGAACGCCAGTTTAGCGACGCGCTTGGACCACAGTTCCGCCTGACGTCGAAAGAACAGGGCGGTCCAACCCACTACGAAACTCGCAACGGCCTAATGGTCACGGCGTTCCCAAAATATGGCGATCGAGAAGTCGATCCCGGCCCCGATACAAATCGTCGCGCTGAACTGGCAAAGATTGTCACGACAGAAGACACACGGCAGCTTGCGAAGGCCATGGTCAATCGAGTGTGGGCTCATCTGTTTGGCTTTGGCTTCACCACTCCAATCGACGATATGGGGCCCCACAATCCTCCATCTCATCCGAAACTACTGAATCTGCTTGCAGAGCAGTTTGAGTTCGCCAACTTTGATCTCCGCAAACTGGTGACGTGGATCGTTTCATCCGAAGCATATGCCTTGGACAGCACCTTTCACCCTACCGGCAAGAACTCCATCGACGCGCCGTCACGTGGCGAGACGCCGCTGTTCAGTCGCATGTATGTCCGCTCGATGTCTCCCGAGCAAGTCTACGATTCGCTACTGATCGCAACCCGCGCCAGTGAGAGCGTTGGGTTCGACTGGGAAAATGCGAATCGCAAAAGACACGAATGGATCCAGCAGTTTTTGTTCGCTCACGAGAACGAAGAGAACACCGAAGCATCAACCTTCAACGGTTCCATTACTCAGGCCATGAGCCTGATGAACAGCGATTTGATTGCCAAAGCAGTCTCTTTCGATCGCGGAACTCTACTCTCAAAGATCATTGGCAACCGAACTGCGGCGGCGGACCAACTGACCGCAATCTGCCAGGCAGTCTTGTCTCGCGAGCCATCTGAAGTAGAACTTACGACCTTCCGAAGGCTGCTTCGTAGAGAACGCACCGCAGAAGCAAAGACAGCGTTGCTACAAGACGTTCTGTGGGCCTACCTGAACTCCAACGAATTCATTTTGGTCCACTAAGTCTGCTCGGCCCGCAACCTACACGTGGTGCCTCTCTAGAATTCAGCAGCTTCGACTTCCGGCACTAGCTGAAGCACATCCGAGAGTGTCACGCCAAGAAAAAGAACGACAACCACGATCGAGAACACCAACAGCATCGCGTTCAGTGGCGTGTCGTATCGAAGATGCATGTAGTATGCGGCGACCAGAAACGCCTTCACCCCGGCGATCCCAAGCGCTACCCAGACGTCAAATTCTCCAAACGGCAATTCAGCAGCCAACACGGTCACACCGGTTAGAGTTAGCAACGCTAGAAAAATGCCGATCAGCTGAGCGGGCGACGACACGTGATGACCGTGCTCCGATGCATGCTCGATCGTTTTTGATTCCGACATCGCTAGCCCACCAAATACAACAGCGGAAATAGGAAGATCCACACGAGATCGACGAGGTGCCAATAGAGTCCCACAACATCCACTGGCGTGTAGTAACTCGGGCCGAAGTCTCCTCGCAGAGAACGTCGGAGCAACCAACCAATGGCTCCGATACCCGCGATAATGTGAATCGCGTGCAGACCCGTCATCGCAAAGTACACGCTAAAGAACGTGCCAGCACGGTCGAAGGCTCCCTCAGCAGATGCGTCGCCATATTGCGAAACCCACAAATGCCCTTCATGCCATTTGTGTGAATACTCAACGCCTTTCACTCCAAGAAACACGACCGCAGCAAGAATCGTCAGTGAGAGGCAAAGCACAAGCCCGCGCTGTTGCCCCAGTTGACTGCAGCGAACAGCCCACGCCATCGTCAGGCTGCTAAACAGCAGGATCACCGTATTAATCGCGCCCAGCTTCGTGTCCAACAGAGCGGCTGAATTGACGAAGACTTCCGGGTGCAGCGTGCGGAACACCGCGTATGCAACGAACAGTCCACCAAAGAACAGAATCTCGGTCACGAGGAACAGCCACATACCAAGTTTTGCGGCTGCAAACTGTTGCTCGGATGTTTCAAAGTGATGAGCACGAAATGGCGAATCATGTCCGCCGTGTGCAGTTTCCGATGATGCTATCACGGGTCACACCTCCGATGGCCGCGGCTGCAGATCTGACCGTTTGTGTGCTCGACGAACGTAGTTGCCGGTTCTTGCATCAAGTTCGAAGTCAGCGACTGCGTAAGGTTCGGTCACCACAGGGTCATCGATGAAATTGTGTAGCGGTGGTGGAGAGGACGTCTGCCATTCAAGGGTCGCAGAACCCCACGGGTTGTCGGGAGCTTGCCCTCCCTTCCAAAGAGAATGCAGAAACACGCCCGCGCAAATGAACAAGCCGATGCCCATGAAGAACGCTCCAGTCGTGGAGGTCACATGGAGAAACTGGTACTTCTCTTCGTAGTTGTAATACCGTCGCGGCATGCCTCGGGTTCCCAACAGGAACTGCGGGAAGAACGTCCAGTTGAAACCGACGAAGATAATGAAGCAGGAAATTCGCCCCCAGAATTCGCTGTAAGTCTTACCGGTCATCTTGGGCCACCAGTAAAACATGCCGCCGATGAAGGCCATCAACGTCCCGCCCATCATCACGTAGTGGAAGTGAGCCACCACAAAGTATGTGTCGTGCAAATGCACATCGGTGGCAAGTGCTCCAAGAAACAAACCAGTCAGCCCACCGACTGTAAACAGCAGCATGAAAGACAACGCAAAACACATTGGCGTCGTCAGTGAAATCGAACCCTTATACAGCGTCGCCAGCCAGTTAAAAATCTTGATCCCAGACGGAATCGAAACGCTAAAGGTCAGAGCACTGAAGATCACGGCAGCCATCGCGGATTCGCTCGTAAACATATGGTGGCCCCACACGAGAAATCCAAGAAACGCAATCGCAATCGCGCTGTAGCACATAAAGCGATATCCAAAGATTGGCGTGCGACTAAACGTCGAAATCAACTCGCTAATAACTCCCATGGCCGGAAGAATCATGATGTAAACAGCTGGGTGAGAATAGAACCAGAAGAAGTGTTGATACAACACAGGGTCCCCGCCCAGCTTTGGATCAAACACACCGATCCCCAGAGCTCGCTCCGCAATCAATAGCAGCAACGTGATGCCCAGAACCGGTGTCGCTAGAACCTGAATGATTGCCGTCGCATAGAGTGACCAGAGGAAGAGTGGCATCTTGAACCACGTCATTCCCTTCGGACGCATCGTGTGCACCGTCGCGATGAAATTGATGCCCGTGAAGATGGAGCTAAAACCGAGGATGAAAACACCAAGCGTCGCCGTAATCACGCTACTGTTGGTCGTCGTGGAATACGGCGTGTAGAACGTCCAGCCGGTATCCAACCCGTTCAGGGCCATCGCGGCGATGAGAAAGACCGCCCCAAAAATCCAAAGATACAAACTGCCGAGGTTCATCCTTGGAAAAGCGACATCCTTGGCCCCGAGCATCGTTGGCAGGAGAAAGTTGCCCAAAGCCGCCGGGCTGCTGGGAATAATAAACAAGGACGTCATGATCGCGCCGTGAAGCGTGAACATGTGGTTGTAAGTATCAGCCTCAATGATCGTCTTGCCCGGTGTTAACAGCTCTGTCCGGACAACAATGGCCATTATCCCGCCAAGGAAGAACGACGCGAGAATCCCCACCAGATACATAACGCCAATGCGTTTGTGGTCCAGCGTATATACCCAGGACATAATGCCGCGATTGTTCCGCAAATAGTCGGGTTCGGCGTCGTTCTTATCGGCCCAGACTTCATCCGGGAGTCGGGTTGTAGATGGCAATGTCGTTGACATGTCGGGCCGCTTTCAGGCTCGTCTTGGATTGCTTACACCAACCGCTGTTTGAAGCGGCAGGTCTGTCTCTGCTCTTACTTGAGGGTCTTGATGTATTCGATAATCGCGTCGATCTCCGGATCTTTCAGCTGCCCCTGATAGGTCGGCATCACCTTGCGGTATCCCGCCTGAGCCTTCGCCTGCGGTTCGAGGATCGATTCACGAATGTAGTTTTCGTCGATCACAAGACTGCTGCCGTCATCGAGTGCTATGGACTTTCCGAAAGACTCATAGAATGACGGTCCAACCATCTTGCTGCCGTCAATCGAGTGACACTGCGCACAGCCGCGGCGGCGGTAGAGTGTTTTTCCCGCTTCCGCCGGAGTCATGGTTTCGAGGAAGTTGCTCGCCTTCTCCAACCAACGATCAAACTCACCCGGCGGATGCACAACGGCTGTTGTGATCATGTCGGAATGCTTCGTCCCGCAGTACTCGGCACAAAACAGGTCGAACTCGCCAGCTTGCGTCGGTTCGAACCAAAGCTTTGTGTAGCGTCCGGGAATCACGTCTCGTTTTACGCGGAAAGCCGGGATGTACATGCTGTGGATGACGTCGTCTGAAGTCATCGTCAGCACGATCGGGCGATCAACAGGAACGTGCAATGTGTCGTCAATGTAGCCGTTCGGATATTGGAAGCTCCAAACCCACATCTTGCCGGTCACCTTAATCCCGTAGGCACCGTTAGGCGGTTCCGCCATCCGCATGAATCCGGTTAGTCCAGCGACGAAAATGACGGCAAGCAATATGGCTGGCACAACGCTCCACAGTACTTCCAGCCACGTGTTATGATGAATTCTTCGTGCCGCAGGCTGGAGCGGACGACTGCGGTACCGAACCACGAAGTACACCATGGCGGCGACAATACCGACAAGGAACACAAGGCAAATCACCGTGACGACGCCGAATACCCAATCAACATGTTCGGCCGCTGTCGAAGCCTGCTCGGGCAACCACGAACCGGCTTCCGCCAAAAGAAGAGGACTGACCATCAGACTCCTCCCCCAACGGTATTCCCAGCGTTCGCATTCAGCTTCCGATTCCGACGGAACCAAAATGGAGCGATGCAAACGCTTAGAACGCACAGAGTCGAAAGTGCACCGACGCGCATTAGGTTCTTTGCGACAGGCGTGTACTTACCGGCTGAGCGGTCGTAGCTGAAGCAGAACAACAACAGCTGATCAAGCGCGGAACCAACCCGTCCTCCGGTGGCGTCGATCAACGAAAGACGCAGCGTTTGCTTATCAAACTGCACACCATACAAGTACTGAGACAGCTTTCCGTCGGGAGTACAAATCATGATCGCCGCGGCGTGCGAGTACTCCCGCGTCTTGGGAATGTATTTGTATTGGAACCCTGCTGTCTCTGCCGCGGCCCGAATTGCTTGTGGTTTTCCCGTGAGGAAGACCCATCCATCGCCGGTCCCAGGACGACCATAGGCGTTGAGATGCTTTTGCTTCGACGCGGCAGCCTGTCGAGGTGTTTCAGAGGGATCGATACTGATGGAG